>JBHJOU010000010.1:0-10369 GCA_050329355.1 Rivularia sp. (in: cyanobacteria) | reverse complement strand
ATCGTGTTGTAATTTAAAAGCTAATTCTTCAACCTTTTTGCGTGTTAAACAGTAAATAATTACTGAACCTTCAGTTTCTCGGATTAGTTCTAATAATTCCACATAAGCAGTCTTCTTTTTAGGACGAACTTCGTAATAAAGATTTTGACGATTAAAAGAAGCTACATGAATACTGGGTTGATTTAATCCTAATTGTTTAATAATATCAGCACGGACTCTTTCTGTAGCCGTAGCTGTCAACCCCCACATTGGGACATTCGGATAACGTTGTCGTAACGATATCATTTGACGATACTCAGGACGAAAATCATGTCCCCATTCTGAAACACAATGGGCTTCATCGATCGCAAAAGCAGAAATACCAATTTGATGATGGACTAAATCGAGTAAAGGTAAAAATCTTTCGCTGAGTAAACGTTCTGGTGCAACATAAAGTAACTTCACTTTACCGCTCATAATCGCTTGCTCGCGAATTCTTGCTTGATGGGGACTAACGCTGCTATTAAGGAAAGTTGCCGCAATTCCGTTTTTTCGCAATCCATCGACTTGATCTTGCATTAATGCGATTAACGGAGATACTACCACCGTTAATCCTGCTTTCATCAATGCAGGTAGTTGAAAACACAGAGATTTCCCCCCACCCGTCGGCATAATCACCAATAAATCGCGGTTTTCTAATGCCTCAATAATAATCTCTCGCTGCGGAGAACGAAAGCTATCATAACCGAAGTGATGTTTAAGGGCGTTTTCTAGATGGGGATACTCAGACATACGATCAAGGGATTTGGGATTTTGAATTTTGAATTTGGGATTTATTCCACGGATAAATCTGAGGGCTTGTATTATCAACGAGTAGTCGGTCAATCCTTACTTTTCAGGCTTTATCATTCATTTTATCCGCCTGAGTAATTTTCTTGAATTTTTCTAGATTAATAATTGCAATCGAGTTTGAAGGGATTTTTTTCTCTTAAAAAATCTACTTTCCTCAAATCAATAGATCAAAAGTATTCTTTTATATGAAATATATACGTTTTTATACGGTACTTTTTTAAGAGCATAAGCGTGTTAAATGTGATTATATCAGGGAAAAATATTTATATCACTGATTGTTATCGATTAATAAATTGAAAAAGTAATACAAGTAAGTGGCTTAAAAAAATGTTTTTAGCGATAGACTTCGCCGATGCCAAAGGCATATCGCAAATACTTCATGTGACCAGGAAACATTAAACCCTGTAAGCGATCAAAACTGATTTTAATATCATCGAGGATTATATGACACAATCACAACAGCATCCGCCAGCTTCTAATTCTACCGCACAACGTGGCGCGCCCCCAATGCCACCACCACCGCCACCAGCATCATCAACATTCAGTACTCAACGTCAATCGACTCAAACTATAGGAATGCCTAACGGTAGCCGTGGTTTAGTTAATCCTGCTGCTCATCGTGCGGGAACACCACCACCGGCTCAAAATACAGCCGGTAAAAATAGTTTGCAGCCCAGTTTTGAGCAGTTGATTAAAGAAGCTCACGAAAAAGGATTTTCCGATATTCACTTGGGAGTAGGTGAAGTACCCCGCTTCCGCAACCGGGGAGAAATAGACACAACCAATTATCCCCAAACAGATAAAGAAACTTTTATGAGTTGGTTGCACGATATTCTTACAGAAGAAGAAATTAAGCGTTTTCAAGAAACTTTAGATTTTGATGGAGCCACTCAGTTCGATTTTGCCAGAGTCCGAATCAATATATTTGATTCTCTCAGAGGTTATGCCATGGTGCTGCGATTGATTCCAGTCAAAATATTGACAATGGAACAGTTGAAATTACCTCCTATTTTTAGGGATATTTGTCATTACCATAAAGGTTTGATTTTAGTTACAGGCCCCACTGGTTCTGGTAAATCGACTACAATGGCAGCAATGATTGACTACATCAACCGGGAGATGGCTAAACATATTATTACCATCGAAGATCCAGTTGAATTCGTGCATCAAAGTCGAAAATCCCTGATTAAGCAGCGGGAAGTCGGAATGCATACCCGCAAATTTGACAATGCTTTAAAAGCTGCTTTACGGGAAGATCCAGATTTAATTCTGGTAGGGGAAATGCGGGATAAAGAAACGGTGAATACCGCCCTCAAAGCCGCTCAAACTGGTCACTTGGTAATGGGAACTCTCCATACCAACAGCGCTGTCAAGACCATTGAAAGGATTCTTAATCTTTTCCCCGGTGAAGAACAAGATCCAATGCGAGTCGCAATTTCTGAATCTTTAGTCGCAGTGATTTCTCAAGGTTTGTGTCGCACGACAGATGGCAAACGTGCAGCTTTTCACGATATTCTAATTAATACGGAAGCCGTGAAAGACTGGATTAAAGACTCCAAATACGATGAAATGACTGAATTGATGAAACAAGCCAGTTTTGACGGCATGATTACCATGAATCAGTCTTTATTTAATCTGTATCAAGAGGGTCAAATTACAGAAGAAATTGCATTGGAAATGTCACCAACTCCTAACGAGATGGCTCAGATGCTTCGAGGTAGAGTATAAGTCTAAGGAATGGGTAATGGGCAATGGGTAATGGGTAATAGGGTATTGAGTAATAAATAAAGACTTAAGACTTAATATTTATAATCCCTAACTCCTAACTCCGGTAGAGACGTAGCAATACGCCCCGTCTCTACAACTCCTAACTCTTTCAATCCAAAATCTAAAATCTAAAATCCAAAATCCTATATAAGCCATTGAATCCAAACAAATCACCTTTACCAGAGTTGTTCAAAGGAATCGCATTATTTACACCTGGAGGTGATTTGATTTACTGCATTGACTCCAGTAAAAAAGGTCGATGGCATTCCCATTTATGTAGCGCTTTACAGTCGATTCTAGATTTACCAGAACCGCCTCATTTTTTGGTACCATTATATACAGCGACCATTGACCACTGGCTAGATCCACGCTCTGGAAAAGTGAAAACCTTTGCAGAAGCTTATCCGGCAGTAATGCGCCATCAAGCTTTGTTAAATGCTATTTTTAATACGGGGAATTTAGTCTGGCAAAAAACTCCTTGGCACGAAGGATTATGCGATAGCATGACATTAGCTACTTATCGTTCGACCTTTGAAGTGCTATGGGAAAATCATGATTTAATTGTACGTTTAGAAGTATCCGAAAAATCAACTGTTGATTCTCAAACCCTATCAGTTGTACAACAAATGTCACCTCAAACGCAACCTTATATTCTCCGTTTATTTGTTGCAGGGCATACTCTTAATACAGAAAATACACTGCAAAGTCTCCATGAATTGTTAGAAAAATATTTGGGAAGCCCTTATACTTTGAAAGTGATTGATGTATTAACTCATCCCGAACAAGCAGAAATTCATCAAGTTAGTGCAACTCCTACTTTGGTTAAACTTTTACCCAAACCAACGCGACGAATTGTTGGAGATATGAACAGCACTGAGCGAATTTTGCAAATGCTGGGTATTTTAAATAAATCGAATTATTCTAATTGAATTATTAGGAAATAGGGAATAGGGAATAGGGAATAGTTATCAATTGATAACTGATAACTGTTTACTGATAACTGTTTACTGGTTTAATTCCAGTTATCTCAGTAACCAAATTTGAAGTTTTACTGATTAACGAAGTCTTAATATCAATTTGATAATCTTCTAAATTTACAGCTTCTCCTACAATCGCTTGTAAATCTGCATTACCTTTTCTCGCACCTAAACCGTTAATCGCACATTCGATTTGTCTAACACCATAATTTAAAGAAATAATAGAGTTTTGTACTGCTTTACCTAAATCGTTATGACAATGAACCGAAACAACTACTTTATCTATATTTGGTACTCGATTAAAAATCATTTGTAAAAGTTGGGAAAACTCTTCAGATGATGCCAAACCCAAGCTATCGGGAATATTAACAGTTGTCGCACCACTATTTATTGCCGTTTCAATGGCTTTACATAAAAAATCTGGTTCGCTTCTAGGTGCATCAAAAGCACTCCACTCGACTTCTTCACAGTGATGTCGCGCTAAAGATACATGATCTTTAATACTTTCTAATTCTTGTTCTAATCGAAGTTTTTCTTTATTCCTTAAATTCACATTATTATAAGTATGAATTCTACCTCTTTTAGCTGGCTTAATCGCTTGAGCAACAGCAATAATCTCTTCTTTATTTGCATCTGCTAATCCGCAAATAGTAGAATTATTAATTATTTTAGATATCTGCAATACTTGTTCAAAATTACTAGGCGAATTTCCTGGATAACCAACTTCAATTACATCAACTCCCATTTCTTCTAACAGTTTAGAAATGGAAATTTTTTCGTGTAAACTGAATTTTATACCAGGCTTTAACTCCCCATCCCGCATTGTTGTATCAAAGATGATAATTTTATTCATAAGACAATTATCAAGTATCCAATGTCCCATGCCCTTCGGCGGTGCAATTAAACTTCTTGATAAATAATCTCTTGGAACTTGATTTCATCTTTTTGAGGATCTGCGTGAATAACTTTAACTAATATTTCTTCGCCTAAATCTACAGCGCGTTTAAAGAACATGGGTAATTGCAAACCTAAATCTTCTAACAAAATCAGTGCTAAATTACTATCTTCTTTCAACCACATTAAAACTGTTGTATCCCAAGCTTTATCTATATGACGACGCAAGTATTCTAATGCCCAATATCTATTAGTTTGTCGCTCCACCATTACAACTTCCTGAGTAATACTTCTAACATTCATCATTACTTCTTTGAGTTGATCTGCGCTGAAAGGTGGAACATCACCTCTAAGGTGAGCCTTGATTTGAAAGTGGGTAAGTAAGTCGCTGTAACGACGAATCGGAGAAGTCGCTTGGGTATAAGTTTCTAACCCCAAACCAGCATGACGCAATGGACTAATACTCATTTCACTCTTAGGCATACGACTACGCATAGCACAAGCACGAACAAAACCCGGTGGTAATAATAACAATTCCTCGGACGGTGGTAATTCTGGCTGCGGTTGACCGCGAAATGGTAAAGGAATATTATGAGTTTTACCGTAACGAGCTGCAACTTCACCAGCAAGAATCATCATTTCGGCTACTAGTTGTCTCGAAGGTGAATCATCTAATAATTCGATATTAACTTCATCATCTTTAACCTTAATCATAGCCTCCGGCATACTTATGCTGATGGCTCCTTGTTTGTATCGCCAAGTTTTGCGTATCTTTGCCCATTTCCCCAGGGCTGCAATTTCAGGTTCTTGGGGTATCCCAGATTCTAAAATATCGTTGACATCTTCATAAGTCAGACGATAAGTTGTTTTGATTAAACTCGCATGAATGCTGTAATCTTCTACCCCACCAGTTTCATCTAAAATAATTCCGAAACTCAAGGCACAACAGATTTCTCCCTGTATCAAACTCATCGGTCCAGTTGCCAAGATTTCCGGAAACATCGGAACCATTCCCGTAGGCAAATAAACCGTGCTACCACGCTTCCTCGCATCCAAATCCAACTCATCTTCCGGTACCAGCCATCGTGTCGGATCTGCAATATGTACCCACAGCTTTTCTCGATTGTCAGGAAGCATTTCCCAACTTAAACCATCATCTATTTCTCTAGTCGTTTCATCATCAATCGTATAGACCTTAAGATGAGTTAAATCCAAACGGTTTTGGTCTGGATCTGGGGGAGGACTATTCAAGCGTTGATGCGCCACATCTATTACCTTACTAGGGAATTGAACCAAAATTGAGGAACGACGGAGAAAATAGTTTTCATGGGGACTCCACCAACCCAAATCAACGAGCAATTGAAACGCTCCTTGAGGAGTTGCAGTGCGTTCGAGCATCGTCATCGTTTCTAATACTTGTGCGGGTGGAGGATAAGCACGAGCCAAGGCCTCGTAATTTACTTTATCTCGGATTACGTCAGCGAGTAACGCTGCATATTTTTCCAAGGCTTCAATTCTATGGCGATCATACTTTTGCCATTCGACAGTTTCACCTCGAAGCGCTTGCTCTACTCGTGCTAAAAATTCTTGCTGTCCCTTCGCTTTGAGCGCTTCTACTTCTAACTGGTGCTTACGTTCTGCAATCGCCGTCGCGCTTCGCGGTTCGTAACTGTCGCCCTTTTGCTTGAAATAAATCTTATCATCCGATAACAAACAGTGAGCCGCATAAACTTGAGCTGGTTCTGTTTGAGAAAACAGCAAATTCGCCATTTCTTGGGGAGTAACGGACGTAGCATCCTCCACCAGTAATTCCCAAGCCACCTCTAAACTTGAAGGATCTAAATACGACTCTACTTGTTGCAGAAAATCCGGTATCTCTGAAAGCTTGTAGGTTTGTCCGACAATTTCATAGGTAAATTGTCTCGGTGCAAGACTGCTGGATTGTCCAAGTTGATCTACCACAATCCAACGGCTTTTTCCATCTGGACGATCTACAATACCCAGACGGCGATCGCCTTGATTCCTAAATTCTACCAGCGTCCCCTTTTCCACAAGCCTTGTTATTCATTCAAAATTTCAGTTTCCAGATTTTGGATTATCCAACATCAAATCCCAAAATCAAATCATCTTCGATACAAAAATTGATTTTAGATTTTGGAATCCATTGCAATTATATGGATAATCTAAAATCTAAAATCCCGGACATTTGCTTCAACCAATTTTATCTCAACACTATGTCCTCGAAATACTCAATTTAAGCTTCGGCATTCACAAAAGGTAATAAAGCCAAAATTCGAGCGCGTTTGATTGATGCAGTCAAATCTCGCTGTTGCTGAGTAGTCAATCCAGTAATCCGACGTGGAAGTATTTTACCGCGTTCGGTCACAAATTTACGCAATAAATCAACGTCTTTATAATCTATTGGTTCTCCGGGTTTGATCGGAGACAGACGACGACGATAATAAGCCATTTTTACTTAATTTCCTTGTGAACTGTATGTGTGTTGCAATGGGTACAGAACTTTTTCAGTTCTAAACGATTAGTTGTATTGCGACGATTTTTTGTAGTCGTATAACGAGAAACACCAGGCGAACGCTTGTTGGCGTTTGTACGACATTCTGTACATTCTAATGTCACTATTATACGGACACCTTTATTTTTAGCCATAATAATTCAGACCAACAATGTAAGCCAGCAGATAATAACACAAATACTTATTGTCTCACATTACGTCTGATAATTTCAACTATCGCAATCTAAGAATTTAGATCCCCGACTTCTTGAAGAATTCGGGAATCTGAACACCGTGATTTCGATACATACAAACAGGATTACTATATCTCTGTGTTGTTCATATCCAGGAAATAGTCGCGGACGTAATAAAATTATAATAGTCTTACCATAGATAGCGTTCATGGGACGCGATCAATCGCGATCGCTTTTCAATGCAATCAATAAGATTCTTCAATTACTACGTTTGGGCTTAACAACAGCATAGCAGTGACAATTGACTAAAAATGCCAGTTTTTCTACTTCTACGTTAATTTAAAGTAATTTATAAACTATAGCTCCTGAATCAGGACGATTAGTAATTTCTATCAAATTATCTTTACACATTTTTTCAAGGGTATGCTTAACTTGTGCTGTTTCTTTACCAGTCGCAATCACACAATCTGATAGAGACACTATCCCCCCATTCTTCTTTGCTGTTTGCAAAATTATTATGGTATCCGATACCTTTGTACTTTGAGTATTTTTATGTAAATGATTTCTCGCATTGTCAACATTTCTAGTCACTGGTGGGTTAGCGCCATTATAAAAATTTTGATAACCATATAAAGCTTGATATTTGAGATTTTCTTCATCCACCATTGTTGGTAGAGTAAACAAATCGATAATTTGTCCTATGCCAAAAAATCCAAAAGTAAATAAATAAACAATGCCGCTAATATACCTTTTACAATATAAACGTTGAGCGCCGCATAAACTAAAAATACATAGCAACCAAAAAACGTATGCTAAAGTTTTACTTTTCATATTCATAGTATTAATAAGTTCTATATGTTATTTTTACTTAAGTTCTGTAAGTATCTGCTAGAGTGTTTACCCTTAAATTTAGCTGTATCAGTAAGTTTTACAGCACAAATATTAATCTTTAATCACTCTTCAATAATGCTTAATTGAAATAAAATAAAATAAAACAAAATAAATTATTGACTAATTAATTTATTCATTCCAAAAAAATATTATCCGTGTTTTATTAAAGAGTTACAAATTGAAAAAAATATGATTCTTTAGCACATGGGGAAGCTAATTAAAGAGTCGTAAAAAGTCAGAAGGCATTCGTCAGAAGGGGAAAAATAACTGTCTGATCTTTTTTATGAAAATCAATACTTCAAAGCCCTTACATAACAAGTATTTTAGCATTTTTAACTACATATTTAGCATAATATGTAATGAAGAACCAAAAATATTAGTTAATAAAAATAGGAGTTCATTGCAATGCTGTCAGTAAAAGAAGCAGAAAATATTATCTTTAATTTAGCTAAACCCTTAAATAATCAACAAGATATCGAAACCGTCGATTTATTCACAGCTAATGGACGTATTCTCGCTTCACCCGTTACCAGTAAACTCGACTTTCCTCACTGGGATAACTCAGCAATGGATGGTTACGCGGTAATTTATCACGATGTAAAACAAGCTAGTGAGGAAAAGCCAGCGGTTTTAAAACTTGTTGAGGATATTCCCGCAGGCTATCAACCTCAATCTAACATTCAATCGGGACAAGCGGCGCGGATTTTCACTGGTGCTGTAATGCCCAAAGGTGCAGATACAATAGTAATGCAAGAAAACACTCGTCGTGAAGCAAATCAAGTATTTATATTTGCAGCACCAAAACCCCAAGAATTTGTCAGATATCGTGCTGCTTATTACCAAGCTGGAACAGAATTATTACCAGCAGGAATTAAACTAAATGCTCCGGAAATTGCTATTTTAGCTGCATCACAATGTACAAAATTAAATGTCTATCGTCGTCCTATTGTAGCTATTTTGTCTACGGGTAATGAATTAGTCACGCCCGATGAAAAATTGCAAGTTGGACAAATTGTAGATTCTAATCAGTATGCTTTAGCCGCCTTGGTAAAACAATCTGGAGGTGAACCTTTGATGTTAGGAATTATTAAAGATGAACCCGAAGCGCTTAAACAAACTATTTCCCAAGCTATTAGTAAAGCGGATTTAGTGCTTTCTTCCGGTGGTGTTTCGGTGGGAGATTATGATTACGTTGAGCAAATTTTAGCATCTTTGGAAGGAGAAATTAAAGTACGTGCTGTTGCGATGCAACCAGGTAAACCTTTAACTGTAGCTACCTTCCCCATATCCAATAGTCCAATATATTTCGGTTTACCAGGAAATCCGGTTTCGGCTTTGGTAAGTTATTTACGTTTTGTACAACCAGTAATTAAGAAACTTTCTGGAATTGTGGAAGGTTGGAAACCTACATTTATAAAAACTAAAACTCGTCAAAAATTAAGTTCTAATGGTAAGCGCGAAACTTATATTTGGGGAAAGTTGAATTTAGTTGATGGGGTTTACCAATTTAGTGTTGCAGGTGGGAATAAAAGTTCTGGCAATTTGATTGACTTGGCTCAAACCAATGCTTTCGCTGTGTTAGAAGTGGGGAAATCATCGGTTAACGTTGGGGAAGAGGTATGGGTTTTACAAGTTTGATTTTTTGTAATTTTTAATTTAATGAAGAATAAATTGATTTAACACAAAAGCTAAAGCCGCACTTCCTAAAGGAACGGTGAGATTGTCAATACCAAGAATTGAAATAGCTTCTAAAGCAGTAGCAACCACAGCTACAACTACGGATACTAACCAAGTTTCCCAAGTATTTCCCTGTACATTTAATAAAATTAAACTACTGACAATAAAACTGACTAAAGTCATAGTCAGAGAACCTTCTAAACTTTTTTGACCTCCTAACACATTGTATTTATGTTTACCAAAGCGCTGACCGATCAGTGCAGCTAATCCATCTCCCCATGCCATAATTAATATGCCCAGTGCGGCGTAAAATGGTTGTTTTAAATACCAAAACCAAGCAATTAAAATACCAATACTGACAGAATAAAAAAAAGTCCCCAAACTTTTGCGTCCAACGCTATTTATACCAGGAAGAATCGGAAATTGGTAAGATAACAAAGTCAATATGCTCGCTAAAATTGAAGCAGTAACACCGATGCTTGCAGGAATATCTAACCACCAAGCAAGCAAGATTACGTTACCAGTACCAATGTGAACTATCTTGCGGACAATTTCCGAATTGCTCTTAGCTAAACGGCTGACTCCTCCTGCACTCAGCAGAATCAGCGACACCCAAACACCAACGG
>JBHJOU010000410.1:0-22396 GCA_050329355.1 Rivularia sp. (in: cyanobacteria) | reverse complement strand
TTTCCTAACTTACCTGCGGGTAATTACCGAGTTATTGTAGATAATCCTCCCGATGGTTTAACTCCCACTCAAACACCACCACAAACTATTGTCTTAGAAGCGGGTAATAATTTTGATACTGCTGATTTCGGTTATGCGCCGTCTTCTGTAGGTAGTATTGGCGATACCGTTTATACGGATGCAAATCGGAATAATGTCCAAGATGAAGGTGAACTTGGTCTTGAAGGAGTAACGGTTACTTTAACTCTTCCTGGTACTGACGGTCAATTTGGTACTCCTGATGATACCACTCAAACTACAACTACTAATCAAAACGGTAATTATAGTTTTCCTAATTTACCTGCGGGTAATTATCGAGTTAGTGCAACAGCACCAGAAGATTTTAGTCCGACTCAAACCCAACCGGATACAATTGAGCTACAACCAGGTCAAAATATCGATACAGTTGACTTCGGTTTTGTACCGGGACAATTAGGTCAAGGACAAAGTAGTATTGGTGATACGGTTTACACAGATACTAACCGTAATAATACACAAGATGCAGGTGAAACTGGCATTCCAGGAGTAACGGTAACTCTGACGCTTCCGGGTGCCGACGGTGAATTTGGTACACCTGACGATACCACCCAAACTACAACTACTAATCAAAACGGTAATTATAGTTTTCCTAATTTACCTGCGGGTAATTACAGAGTTACTATTAGCAATCCCCAAGGTCTAACTCCGACTCAAACCCCACCACAGACAATTAATTTACCAGCCAATCAAAATTTAGATACCATTGACTTCGGTTTAGCACCAACACAGCAAGGTACGGGAACAATTGGTGATACGGTTTATAGGGATATTAACGGCAACGGTCAACAAGACCCAGGTGAACCGGGAATTGCTGGTGTAATTGTCAACTATGCCGGTACGGGACCTGATGGTGTATTTGGTGATAGTCTTGATGATGATGATACGAGTGGTAGAACTAGAACAGATGCAAATGGTCGTTACACTTTCCCCGATTTACCTGCGGGAACTTACAGAGTTACCATTAACGACCAATCTCAAGAACCAATTTTTGGATTGACTCCAACCCAAACTCCTAATGGTTTGATTAATTTGAATGCGGGTCAAAATTTCGAGGACGCTGATTTTGGTTTCACGCAACCCACGGGTACAATTGGCGATACTGTTTATCGAGACAACAACAGCGACGGAACTCAAAATCAAGGTGAACCGGGAATTCCCAACGTTCAAGTTACCTTAATTAGTCCGGGTCCGGATAATCAATTGGGTACCCCTGACGATATTACCGTCACCACCACTACCACCGATAGTAACGGTATATATAGTTTCCCCGATATACCTATTGGTAACTACAGAGTTGTAGTAAATAATCCTCCCGACGGTTTAAGTCCGACTCAAACTCCACCAAGTATTATTTCTTTACAACCGAATCAAAACTTCGATACTGCTGACTTTGGTTTCTCATCACAACAAGTTGGGACTATTGGAGACTTTGTTTTCTACGATAACAATGGGGATAGTACTCCTGATTTAAATGAAATCGGAATCCCCGGAATTACCTTAGTTCTACGAAATACTGACGGAAATGAAGTGGCGAGAACTACTACTGGAGAAAATGGAATCTACAATTTCACCGTACCACCGGGTACTTACACCGTCTCAATTGAGAATCCTCCTCCAGGTTTGAATCCAACACTGACTCAACCAAACCCAGTTACCTTACAAGCCGGTCAAAATATCGATACAGTTGATTTTGGTTTTCAACCACCAACCCAAGGTTCCATTGGGGATACGGTTTTTGCTGACGTAAATGCGAACCGGATTCAAGATCAAGGTGAACCGGGAGTTAGCGGTGTTTTAGTTAGATTAATTCGTCCCGGAGAAGATGGTGTTTTTGGTACTTCCGACGACCAAATAGATGAACAGCGCACCGATAACACTGAAACTCTTGCTTTTAATGAAAATACCCCAGGTAGATATACCTTTAACAATCTTCCACCAGGAAATTATCAAGTACAGATGGCGCTTCCTGATGGTAGTATTCTCACCACGGGTGCCAATCCGATTCCAGTAACTTTGCAACCCAATCAAAATTTAGATAGTGCTGATTTTGGTATCAGAATGACTGGACTACCCGGTTCTATAGGCGATACTGTTTTTAATGATACAGATGGTGATGGCGTACAGGATGAAGGGGAACCCGGAATTCCCGGAGTTCAATTAACCTTGAGAGATTCCGAAGGTAGGGATTTTGGAACCACAACCACTAACCAAAATGGTAACTATACTTTTGATAATTTACCTCTTGGTACATACACTGTAGAATCCGCAAGACCTACTGACTTTAGTCCTACCACTGAAACAACCTTAAGTGCTGAGTTAACCCAAGCAAATCCCGATCGAGACGATATTGATTTTGGTTTCCGTCCCGGTCGTTTGGGTGCATCAGGTCCGATAAACTTACGTTTAGTCAAACGGATTACCAATGTATTAAGAGGTAATCAACCGATTAGCGGTATTCCTTTCAACCAATTTGAAGATGACCCCAATGATAATGATGATAATGTACTCAATTCATCCCCACAATCTTCACCTGTAGGTATTACTCGCTTAGAAACACCCGTACAAAGCGGTGACATCGTAGAATATACTATTTACTTCTTAAACGAAGGTGGGGAAAGTTTGCAAAATGTCAAGGTCTGCGACTTAATTCCCAACAATACAACTTTTGTAGACGGTAGCATTCTTGTCAATGGAGGTGGTGACGGTGCGGATAACGGTACATTCCTATCACCTTTAGCTCCCGTACCCGCAGATTTCCAAAATATTTGCCGTAATGGTACTCCTCCAAATGGTGCTGTACTTACAAATTTAGGTACTTTACCTGCTGGTGGACAGTTTGGATTTGTTCGCTTCCGTGTCAGAGTCGATTAATTTCAATTAATCATAGTCTTCCTTTACAACTTGGGGATGCGGGTTTCCGTATCCCTTTTTTAGGAAGGGAATAGAAAATAGGGAACAATTACCCATTACCAATTACCAATTACCAATTACCCATTACCAATTCCATTCCTTGATACAAAAAAAAGTCCAAACAATTAGGTATCATGATTTTGGCCAAATATTCCTTGATGGTACAAACCCCCGGATTTATCCGTGGAGTCAATCCAAAATCTGTCTTGGAAAGTTTTGGGGTTCGAGAATCTACACCCCAAACTTTCCGCAAAATCTAAAATCCAAAATCGTTAGACTTTTACTTCGTTTGATTGAAATTAATTTTGAATGTCAATGAAAAAAAATAAATTAATTGGTTCAATTATTCTACCAATTGCGCTGATATTACCCGCTCTCTTTGCTTTGGGTGAAGCAACTGCTCAACAACAAAAACAAATGCGTCCGATTTCTTTGTTAAGAGCAAATTGTGTTAAAAGTGGAATCGGTAGTGTCCGTATGGAAAAACTCGATATTTCCATCGGTAAAGCAGTTTACAACAGTAAATTTTATTTGAGTCCGGGCTATCGTTCGGCTGCTCTAACTTGTAAAATTAAACCAGATAATCGCCCTCAAAATGTATTTGAAGCTTTAAATTTGGGTTTTGGGATGCGTGACAATAATCTAAATAGTCCTAGCGTTCAGCTTCGATTTTACTTGGACGGACAACCAACTCAAACTGTTACTGTTAAACCTACACAAGCAGCCAATTTATCCCTTAATGTCAACAATGTGAGTAATGTTGCTATTGAAGCGACTTGTTCTAGTTCTACTCAGTATTGTAGTCGTGTTTATTTTTACGATGCTGACTTACAGCGCAAGACTCCTATCGTAAACACAAATCCTGTACAAGAACAAATTCTAGAAGCACCTAGGAAATAATTAATTAAAAGGTAATAGGGAATAGGGAATAGGTAATAGGGAATAGGGAATAGGTAATAGGTAATAGGGAATAGGGAATAGGGAATAGGGAATAGGGAATGGACTGGTTTGGGATGGGTTTTTATAACCCGATTGGGGACTCTTACTCTTAAGAGAAAACTGCTACCCATTCATTCCCTGTTAAAAGTCCCCTTCTTCGATAATTAACCATTACCAATTACCAATTACCAATTATCAATTACCAATTACCCATTCTATTTTAAATAAAAGCACGAGTTTTTATTCCTGGGTTTTTTCAGCTTCTTCACCTTTTTCTGCATCCTCTAGTTTTAATCTAGAAAGACTTTTTTTGGTATTTTCAGCAGCTTCCTGAAGTAAAGGATCAACTTTCTTTCGCCAATAATCAATATCTGGCAATTTTTGCGGATTCTTTTGATAATCTTGGACTTTATCCCATTTTTTTTCGGAAATCGCTGTATTCACATCATTGAAGAAATCTTCCGCTTTACCCCAATCTTTTTGCCATTGATTAATCATTTCACTCGCCTCTTTGACATTCTTGTCATTGGGGGCAAGAGATTCTAAAATTGCGATCGCGCCTTTTAAATCTCCAGATTCATATTTTTCTCTGGCTTGTTCTACAACTTTATCGTCTTGTTGGCTATTTTCGACTGGCTTGACGTTTTCGTATTCAATCACCGGATTCGGCTGGGGTGGAGTTGCAATCAATCCGCTTTCATCAACGGTTTTAACAGCAATATTTTTGTCTCGTAGACAAGTAATCCATTGTTCTGGGTTTTTAATCACATCGGAATGCGCCCAAGCAGAATCGTCGGCATTAGCTTTTAGTTCTACCCAACCTTTTTTTGTTCGTTTACCAGTAACTTCAAAATAAGTGTCCTTAGATACTTTTTTTAGAATATTATTATTAGTATAAGTACTAGGTTCGGAACGAATATTAGAATTAGCCGCAATTATTACCGAACAGTTTGCAGATGCTGTCGCACCAGTAAAATTATTTGCAAAGTTGTTTACATTATTTACGATAACGGGAGTTGCAACAGCAGCGCCGCCAGCTAAACAGAATAAAATAAGTATTTGTAAAAAATCAGGTCCTTTAGAACCGCGAGGAACCTGTTGCGGAACTGCTCTGACTGGTTGATAGGGATTACTGGGTGCAACAGCAATCGTGGCTATCCGAGAATGTTGGGAGGGAAAAGATTGTGTCCGCAATTGAGGATATTGTTGGGGTACTATATCCTTGGCAAATAAATTGATGGCTTGCAGGGCTTCAGTAGCACTTTGATAGCGCTCTTTAAAATGATAGCGCACCATTTTACTTAATACGGATTCTAATTCGCGGCTTATAGATACTAAATGCTCCCAGATTAATTCTCCCGTTTGCGGGTCTTCTTGTAAATCCATTGGTGCAATCCCCGTAAGCGCTTGAATTGCAATAATTCCCAAGGAATAAATATCGCTATTGTGCCTTGGTCTACCTTGTCCTTGTTCTGTCGGCATATAACCGGGAGTACCAATTGCCACTGTAGCCGAAGGATGTTCCATAGCCTCAAAGCAACCCAAACCGTAAGAAGCTCGTAACTTCTTAACTGCACCAAAATCAACTAAAACTAAATTACCATCACTGTAACGACGAATGATATTATCGGGTTTAATATCCCGGTGAATTACACCTTGGCTATGAACAAATTCTAAAATTGAAAGAACGGACAACAACATTTGAATAACTTGATTTTCATTCCAACGTTCCCCATGAACTAATTCATCAGTCAGAGGATGTCCTTCAATAAATTCTTGTACTAAAAAAAATTCATGATTATCATCAAAATAAGCTAATAATCTGGGTATTTGGTCATGATTACCCAATTTTTCTAAGGTTTCGGCTTCACTTTGAAACAAACGTTTCGCAGTGTCAAACATTTTCTTTTCAGTGGTGGTAGGTTTGAGATGCTTAACAACACAGATCGGATTACCCGGTCTTTTGGTATCCTTTGCTATATAATTTTCTCCAAACCCACCCGTTGCGAGAACTTTTACTATTTGGTAACGAGAGTCTAGTAGTTTGCCTATCATATTTCACTACCCAGTTTTAACACCCAACTAATGTGGGACGTACTAAATATCTCCATCTGTACTGCGATGATATCCGCTTTGTCAGCACAGTATTCTATAAATACACATTGTGAATATTGATTTCAACATTTCTGTTTACTAACAATGCCACCTAAAATCACAAACTCACTAGCATGGCAACAGGCTGAACTACTCATGCAACCAGCATTTATTCGTGTTGTTGATAATGTTCGCAAGCTACTTGACAATTCTTCCTGGAAAGGAACTTATCATGACGTATTAGTTTGGGCTGCTGACACAAATCACCAAACTAAAACAATAGTTACTCAATTGATCCAAGAACTCGAAACTGCAACACCCGAACAAGCCGAACAAATCAAAGAAAGATTACGATTGTTGCCAACGCCCCATCCAGGATATCATTTGTGCTTACAGCGTCAAGAACAGCAAGTAAATGTGGATTTATGGGAATTATGCTACCAGGTTTGCTTTCTCGAATACACCCTTACTGATGACAAAGTTGATATTGATACTAGTTTACTAGATGAATCTGGGGATGTGGAATGGAATTTACTCGATATTAAAGCAAAGCGAGTTGTTGAGGAAATCTTTGCTAATCTACCACAATCACAGGAAACACGTACAATTAATTAAAATCAGCCATAACTCCATAAAATGAGGAACTATGTAAGGTATAGTAACCCTCGATAGTGCAAACTCCCGCAACTCCAGCATTTAACATTTGTTTCCACTCTACTTTTTGTGTAATCGGATTATACACACCCGCAACGCCAGATTTGAATGCTTCTTTCCATTCTACTTTTTGCTTCATGGGATTATATACACCCGCAACCCCAGAAAAGGGAACTTCTTTCCACTCTACTTGCTGTATCATCGGATTATATACACCTCCAACCCCAGATTTTACAACTTCTTTCCACTCAATTTGTTGAGTAGTAGGATTATATACACCTGCAACTCCCCCATGAAATAGCTGTTTCCACTCGATTTGTTGAGTAGTCGGATTATACACACCTCCAATCCCCGCATGACGAGCTTGTTTCCATTCTATTTGCTCGGTACTAGGATTATATACACCTGCAATTGATGCATTATAAGCATTCCGCCATACTATATTTTCAGAATCAGATGTTGTTATTGCACTAACGCTTATACAGCCAAAGCTATTGACACAAATCACAATTATGACAATCGCTACAGCACGCCAAAAAATTATCATAATTAACTGTATTATTATTATTTAATTAATATTAATTACTATTCGCAACTACAGTAATTATAAAGATGAGTCACTGTTCATTCTATAACCTCTTGTAACAAAATTCTGATTGTTTTAGAAGTCGGGTTTTTACAACAAATATCGTTAAAATTACAAAATAATCATCAAAACCCGACATATACCCCACAATTAATTTAGAAGTCGGGCTTTTACAAGAAATATCGTTAACACCACAAAACAATCATAAAAAACCCGACTTCTGATCTCACAACTTCTAAATCTCCAACCTCCGACTGAATCATAATCTGTTAATGTCTCCCTAAAGTTGGTGTAATTCCAAAATTTGAATTGCTAAATTAATACTGTTTGGTAAACTGCAATTTTTTTTATTAAGCAGTTTGAATATTGAATACTGAGGAAATTATTATGAATGAGAACAACCAACCTTTAGAAAATCAAGCAGAAAATAAGAACTTAGAGCAACAAGAACAAGAACAAAAGGATTCGGAGTCCAATTCTGGGGGTTCTGGTATTGGTGCTGCTGCTGCTGGGGCTGCAATTGGTGGTTTACTCGGTGCCAGAAAAGGAATTCTTGGTGCAGTAGCCGGTGCAGCCGCTGGTGCAATGGTTGGTAAGGGTACATCTGAAGCTGTTGATAAAACTGTAGAAGGCGTTGTTGATGCTGCTGAAAGTGTAGCTGAACACGCAAATAGCGCCATCGATACTGTAGGCAATGTAGTAGAGGATACAGCAGAAGAAGTTAAACCTTCTATCAAAGGTGTGGTAGATGAAGTAAAAGATACAGTTGAGCAAGCTAAACCTTCTGTAGTCGATACCGCAGAAGCTATTAAAGATACAGTTCAAGAATCTAAGCCTTCTGTAGTTGAAGCAGTTAAAGGTGTATCAGAAGAAGCTAAGCCTGCTGTCAGAAATATTGCTAATTCAGTACAAAGTACGGTTGATGAAACTAAACCTGCTATCAAGAGTGCTGCAAACTCTTTGAAAGGAGCAGCAGAAGAAGCAAAACCTGCGATGAGAACTGTGTCACAATCGGTTCAAGATGCTGTTGAGGAAGTCAAACCATCCATAAAAGATACTGCAAACTCCGTTAAGGGTGCTGTAAATGAAGTCAAAGAAGATGTTAAACCATCTGTGAAAAACGCTGCAAACTCTGTTAAAGGTGCAGTTGATGATGTGAAGTCATCTACTAAGAAAGCTGCTGAAAATGTGAAGTCTTCTACAAAAGGAATGGGAGATTCAGCTAAAAAGGCAGGTAAAGATGTTAAACATTCTGCAACTGATGCAGCAAAGTCTGTGAAAAATGCGTCTAAAAATAGTAACTCACCCTCAGTGAAAGAAGAGGACGTTGCATTAAAAACAGATACTAATATTCCTGAAACTGATTTACACGATTCCGAAGTTGCAAGAGTCGAAATTAAGGACAAAAGAACCAATATCTAGTAGTATTCTAAGACCAGAGCAACACAAAGGAAAAAAATACCGTTACAAACCCTCCTTATTTAAGATTTAAGGGGGGTTTGATCTATATTCTGGCTCTTTACAATATGTCAACTGTATGATATTGGTTCCTATATCACATGATAGTTAACGAACGTGAGGGAATTTGGGACACAGATAATTTTCAGAGAAGCTTTACCATATATTCCCGAATCTCCTCCCATACCGAAAGACAATAAATTGGCTAGAAAGAAGGCAAAGCATACAGGAAATAAAAGAGGTTGTATGAAAAAACTGATTCAATTTATTTCAATTTTTTGTTTACTATTAGCTATATTTTTTATCCAATCATTTGGAAATGAAAGTATTGCTAAAACTTTAAACAATTCAGATACCAAATTCAATTTGAATCCATCTACTGTCTACCCGATAAAAGATTATGGTTTTTCTCAAGGAGTTATGATTCAAACAGGTAAAACAATTTATCTTTCCGGGCAAGTGGCTTGGGATAAAAATCAAAAAGTAGTTGGAAAAGGGGATTTAGGCTTACAGATCCAGAAAGCTCTTGAAAATTTAAAGTAAAGTCCAAATACAATGTAAATGTTCGGGTAAAATTACTATTGCGTCAATTGTAAAGCGGTGCTGCTGCATTACCCGTTTGAATATCTTTCTTAGTAATACAATATTTTCTTCGTTATACAAAAATTTACGGCGATTCTGAGTGACAACCGTAAAAAAGAAAGTACCTCCCTCTATTTTTGCTCTACGGTATTCCATTTATTTTGTTAGATAAATAAATACAATTATATTCATTTTGTAGGTTGGTTTAGTTCGTAGGTTGGGCTGAAGAACGAAGCCCAACATCATCTGGATAATTCAACTAAATAACTAAACTTAAAACAATCTTAAACACCCAACCAAACAAATCCCTTCAGGGTAATTTCGTATAAATCAAAACGCTAATGTTGGGTTACGACGCAATATAAATTAATTGGTTAATCATTAAATCTTTTCGTGCGTCTAACCCAACCTACAATTTTTATAATTTTATATATTTTATTTGAAATCAAAACGCTGATTCATAATTAAATTTGTAACTCCTAACTCCTAACTCTTTCTTCCCATGCCCAACCTCTTAAGTATTGCCCCAATGATGGATCGAACAGACCGTCATTATCGTTATTTTATGCGACAAATTACCCGTCACACTTTACTTTATACGGAAATGGTAACGAGTGCGGCAATTTTACATGGAGATAAGCAACATTTATTAGGTTTCTCTGCCGAAGAAAAACCTCTATCACTACAAGTTGGAGGTGATAATCCCCTAGATTTAGCAGAATGCGCTCGGATTGCCGAAGCTATGGGTTATGACGAAATTAATTTGAATGTCGGTTGTCCTAGCAGTCGTGTACAAAGTGGTAATTTCGGTGCTTGTTTAATGGCACAACCGCAAGAAGTCGCCGATTGTGTCGCAGCAATGATTAATGCTACAAAAATTCCCGTTACCGTCAAACATCGTATTGGTATTGATGATTTAGACCGTTACGAGGACATGGTAAATTTCGTTAATATTGTTTCCCAAGCTGGTTGTCGCCATTTCACTGTTCACGCTCGCAAAGCTTGGTTACAAGGGTTAAGTCCTAAAGAAAACCGCGATGTTCCTCCTTTAAGATATGATGACGTGCATCGATTAAAACAAGATTTTCCTGATTTATTTATTGAAATCAATGGTGGATTTAAAACTTTAGAGCAGGTTATGCAACACTTACAGTCAGTCGATGCTGTGATGATTGGACGTGCTGCTTATGATAATCCCTACCTTTTTGCTACTGTTGATAGAACTATTTATATGCAAGAAATTCCATCTTTAACTAGACATCAAGTCGTAGAAAATATGTTCGATTATATCGATAAGTGGGTGGCGAAAGGTTTAAAACTCAATAAGATTACCAGACATATGCTACAACTCTTCACCGGAAAACCCGGTAGTCGTGCTTGGAAGCAGCATATTACAGAAAATTCATGTTATTTCGGAGTTGATTCGCAAGTTGTACGAGAAGCTTTAACAAAAGTACCTTCCATTTTTTAATCGAAAAATAAATGGTTCTTCAGTACTTGTTATGCCAATTAAATAGTCGTAAAAAAGGCTCTTGGCAGAGGGCAGGAGGCAATCCCAATGAAAAACAATTTACACCACCAATTGTCTAAGTCTTAATATTTCTTGCCACTACCGATTGCCGACTGCCTACTGCCTGACTTAGAAGTCAGAAGGGAAAAAATAAATTAGTTCTATCAAACTCAGATTAATTTATATTTTGAGTTATTTGTATTGTAAATTTTTATAAAATCACTTGCTTATTTTGACTTTTTTTGAATTTACTATTTAATTTATCTTATCGGTCAAATTAGCATACAAAAGTCCATACAGATTGTACATCTTTTTTTTTAAAGTGAAAAAGTAACTTAGATAACATCTCAAAAAACAAGTTAAACTCGTTGGTTTAATAATAATTTTTAGCGTTATAAATGACCTCATTCTCAACTAATACCGATTTTAGTTAATTTTTATAACAAAATACGGAATTTTTGGGTATTTTTCAATGTATTTTATACTTTTGAATAAGTATACTTAGTATTTCAAAAAACTATTGAAAAGTAAAAAGCAGTATTTTTATGTAAAAAGAGATGATAAATAGTCCTACCTTTAATATGGAGAGTTTTAACATAGAGACCTTCCACTGGTAATTTTATAATTGGAACCTAAAAATTGATCAGATGAATATTTGTACTGTTTCAACTCAAGCATTTACCGATCAAAAACCGGGAACATCCGGTTTACGGAAAAAGGTGAAAACTTTTCAACAACCCCACTACTTAGAAAATTTTGTGCAATCAATTTTTGATAGTCTTGAAGGCTATCAAGGACAAACACTGGTTGTGGGTGGTGATGGACGTTTTTACAACCGTGAAGCTATCCAAATTATCCTCAAAATGGCAGCAGCCAATGGATTTGGACGAGTATTGGTAGGTGAGAAAGGAATTCTCTCTACTCCTGCTCTTTCTTGTATTGTGCGTAAATATAAAGCTTTTGGCGGGATTATTCTTTCCGCGAGTCATAATCCAGCAGGTCCGGATGAAGATTTTGGGATTAAGTACAATACTGATAATGGTGGTCCGGCACCAGAAAAGGTGACAGAAGCTATTTACAATCGCAGTAAAACCATTGATGCTTACAAGATTTTAGAAGCAGAAGATGTCAATTTAGAGAAATTGGGCAGTTTTGAACTTGGTTCGATGACAGTTCAAGTCATTGATTCAGTAGCAGATTATGTCGAGTTAATGCAGTCGCTGTTTGATTTTGATAGTATTCGTCAACTGTTAACTGCGGGAGATTTCCGGATGTGTATGGATTCCTTACACGCAGTAACCGGACCTTACGCTTATGCTTTATTTGAACAGTGTTTGGGAGCGCCTGCGGGAACTGTACATAATGGTAAACCTTTGGAAGATTTTGGTGGTGGACATCCAGACCCGAATTTAGTTTATGCTCATGAACTAGTTGATATTTTATTTGGAGATAACGCCCCCGACTTTGGTGCTGCTTCCGATGGAGATGGCGATCGCAATATGATATTGGGACGAAATTTCTTTGTGACTCCCAGCGATAGTTTAGCGGTATTAGCAGCGAATGCGAAGTTAGTACCCGCTTACAGTTCGGGATTAGCAGGTGTAGCGCGTTCGATGCCGACTTCTGCGGCTGTAGATCGAGTTGCAATTAGTGAGGGAATTGATTGTTATGAAACTCCTACAGGTTGGAAGTTCTTTGGCAACCTTTTAGATGCAGGTAAAGTGACTCTTTGTGGTGAGGAAAGTTTTGGTACTGGTTCTGACCATGTACGAGAGAAAGATGGACTTTGGGCAGTTCTATTTTGGTTGAATATTTTAGCATCGCGAAAGCAATCAGTTGAAGAAATTGTCCGCGAACATTGGAAAACCTACGGACGCAATTATTATTCAAGACATGATTATGAAGCAGTAGAAACACTGCAAGCCAATACCTTAATCGAAAATCTCCGTGGTTCGTTATCGACGATGAAGGGTAAACAATTTGGTAAATATCAAGTCGAATATGCTGACGACTTTAGTTATACAGACCCCGTTGATGGTAGTATCAGTCAGAGCCAGGGAATTAGAATTGGTTTTACGGACGGTTCGAGAATTGTATTTAGACTTTCGGGTACAGGCACTCAAGGAGCAACTTTGAGAGTTTATTTAGAAAGCTATGAACCCGATAGTACAAAACATGACCTCGATCCACAACAAGGATTAGCAGAATTAATTACCTTAGCCGACGAAATCGCTCAAATTAAAGCTAATACCGGAAGAGATCAACCTACCGTTATTACTTAACAATCAGTTATCAGTTATCAGTTATCAGTAAACAGTGAACAATTAAGTGCTTGTGCCTTCATTAATTAAACATTTGTCCGGAACGAATGGAGCGTAGCGAAATGAAGCAATTCCAAAGGATTAGGGTTATTTCAATTAATTTTGAAATATACAAATATTTTTGCATGAGTACTTATCTATTCTATTGATATGCTCTCTATCTGCTCTCCCACCATACACGCCGGGAAAATAATTGATAACTGATAACTGATAACTGTTTACTGATAACTGTTTTATCCCCATTACCGAATATATTCAATTTAGTTAAAAAGTTTGTTGCTGATGTTTGGGAAGGTGAGTAAGTTGAATACGCGATCGCCATGTGATGAATTTGGTCAATTGATTGATATGTGGGTTGAATATATGACAAATTTTTGAGGCGCAATAAAATTTTCATTGACCAATCAATTGCTATATATAAACTGATTAATTTGGCAAAATTTTCCCCATATCATCGGACGGTAGCTGCTACTGGTTGTGGTTGTTGCATTAAACCCATTAAGTCATCAATTCCTTTTTGTAGATACCGCGTTACTGTCATTGGACTAGTACCAATTTTCTTAGCTGCATCTTTACGGGAAAATTCCTTTAAGAATACCAATTCTACTGCCATCCGAGGCTTTTCTTCTAACATCCCCATAGCCCCATGGAGTTGTTGACGCTCTTCTTCTAAGTGTTGCTGAGCCGCTGTATGAGGACAAGGTAATGCTTCACCCAAGGTAATTTGACAATCTACATAGTTCACAACAGTTGCATCTAAACTTAAAGGCATCCGATTTTGAACCGCTAATTTGGTTTCTTGCCATTCTTGTACCGACACTTTCAATTTGCGGGCAACTTCCAAATCATAAGGCTGTCTTCCTAAAGCATCTGCTAATTCTTTACGCACCTTTTGTCCCTCATTGTACAGTTCTTGCCAACGACGAGGAATTTTTAATAATGTACTGCGATCGCGTAAAAAGTGCAGCATTTCACCCCGAATATACGGGACAGCAAAGGAACTAAATGCGTATCCTTGAGTAGGATCGAAACGTTCAATTGCTCGAATTAAACCGAAGTAGCCAATTTGTTCTAAATCTTCATAGGGTTCATTACATTGATGACTAAATTTATGAGCCATTTTTCGTACTAAACCACTATGCAATTTTACGAGTCTGTTACGAAGTTTAACAGAAGGATTCTGGTGATATAGACATAATAATTCCATACCATCAGACCGAAGAGAGGACTGAATTACTGCCATATAATTTCCTTTAGGGACTCTTTTTCCTGTAAAAAAAACTGAGCCGAGTAAAGTTTTATCAAAGCTGTAATTATTTTCTAAGCTAATCCTTTTTCACACCATTCGTTGTTTCACTGAATTTACAAGGTGCTAAACCCCTCAAATACGTATTTGTACGCATTTTTCCTATCTTCACTATTTAGGTTATATGTCAAGAGAAATAGTTTTTATTCGCTCAAAACTTGAACTGGACTAAGTTTGATTACTGATAATTTATACTTTGCACGGTTACGGAGAGTACAGATATTCCAGAATCTAAATCGAATCTCGGAACCATTACCCATTACACTCTAAAAATATGCTGCCTATCCGCTCTCTGACAATACACGCCCGGAAGGGGATTAATAACTAACTGATAATTGTTAACTGTAAACTGTTAAATAATTACTTGTGCCAAAATTTTGTTTAAATAAAGAATAGTTAGTTTGTGGTGTTCAGATTCCCGACTTCTTGAAGAAGTCGGGGATGTAAATTCTCATATATGATTTAGGATTGCTATATATGACTGAGCAGTAAATATATATAAATAATCAAGGGTGTGAAACGGTTAACTACTTATAAGTACCGTTGTCAGTCAAAATTCTTAAAATAAAGAAAATTGGTCAATTAAACATGGATATTAAAAATGGTTTTGTAGGTACTGTCGGAAATACACCGTTAATTAAATTAAAAAGCTTTAGCGAGGAAACGGGATGCGAAATCTTGGGTAAAGCGGAATTTCTCAATCCCGGTGGTTCTGTTAAGGATAGAGCCGCTTTATATATCATTGAAGATGCTGAAGCTAAAGGTTTACTCAAACCTGGTGGCACTGTTGTCGAAGGAACTGCTGGTAATACTGGTATTGGCTTAGCACATATCTGCAATGCTAAAGGTTACAAATGTTTAATTATTATCCCCGATACCCAATCACAAGAAAAAATGGATGCGCTTCGAGCTTTGGGGGCAGAAGTTCGTGCTGTTCCGGCTGTACCCTACAAAGACCCCAATAATTATGTAAAATTATCTGGTAGAATTGCTTCGGAAATCGAAAATGCTATTTGGGCAAACCAATTTGATAATTTGGCAAACCGTCAAGCCCATTATGAAACTACCGGACCGGAAATTTGGACGCAAACTGATGGTAAAATTGACGCTTGGGTCGCTGCTACTGGCACTGGTGGAACTTTTGCTGGTGCATCAATGTTTTTGAAAGAAAAAAATCCCGATATTAAATGCGTTGTTGCAGATCCGATGGGTAGTGGACTTTACAGTTATATCAAAACTGGTGAAATTCAAATCGAAGGTAGTTCGATTACTGAAGGTATTGGTAACAGTCGCATTACTGCCAATATGCAAAACGTACCCATTGATGATGCTATCCAGATTGATGACAAGGAAGCTTTACGAGTCGTTTACCAACTTCTCAACAAAGAAGGTTTATTAATGGGTGGTTCTACTGGAATCAATGTTGCTGCCGCTATCGCGATCGCCAAACAAATTGGTCCTGGACATACTATTGTAACTATACTTTGCGATAGCGGCGCTCGTTATCAATCTCGGATATTTAACCCCGAATGGTTAAAATCAAAGGGTCTTGAAATTACTTAAAAGTTTTAGAGACGTAGTATGATTACGTCTCTCATCAAGTTAAGATTTGTAAAATAGTATTGAGATATACTGTTTAATTATTGATGTTATAGATGAACTAGCAATTAATAATATGAAATGGGTTCGAGTTTGCCAAAATCGTACTTGTAAAAAGCAAGGTGCTGTTAAAGTATTAGCAGCTTTTAAAGCTAATGTTGTTTCTGAAGTGACGGTTATAGGTAGCAGTTGTTTGGGACAATGTGGTAATGGACCAATGGTATTAATATTGCCGGAAATGGTTTGGTACAGTCACGTTAGTCCCCAAGAAGTACCTTTAATAGTAAAACAGCATTTGTATGGTGGTGAAAAAGTCACAGGGATGCTTTACCATCGATTTCATTAGATGGTTGATAATTAATTATTGTCTGATAAAATTCCGTATATGGAAATGAATATTAAGCAACTACGGGAATCTTTGAAAATCAAGTGGCTGAGATATTACCATCAAAATCGTCCTTGGTTGGCAAAAATGCGAATTTGGGGAACTTATAATGGTTATCGTCGCCCTTCGAGCGGTTTTATTTTGGCAACTTTATCTGTTTTAGAACCTCAACTCGATGAAATTTTCCCTTTCATACTCGAATTAAATAATAATCCCGATCAAATTATTGCTGCATTAGGTCTTAATTTTAATCCCGATGAGCAGCTACATTTAATTAAAAATATAGATAATTATCAAAATAATCATCAAAATAAACAAGATGGAGAAACTTACGAATCTCCATCATCAACTTCAACAGCAATTACTAAAATACAAAACCTTCGTCTCTCGCAAAAAATAATTTCTACATCAGAATCAGTAGAAAGAGAATTCCAAATTTTTTCCGAATTAATCAGAGAAAATCCCCATCAACCTGTTTTGGAAGCAAGCATAATTGCTCAATTAGAAAGCGAGGAAGAAATTCTATCTTTACTAACGATGTGTGAGGAATCCGAAGCACAACAAGAAACCGAAGAGATTAAATCAACATCAAGCAAAAAACTTTCCCATCTTGCTTCGTGGATAGATGAATTTTGTCAAGGTACTGGTTGGGATAGAGAAGAAGCTATTTTTATTCCGTTTTAGTTTATCAGTTATCAGTTATCAGTTAACAGTTATCAGTTATCAATTAATATTCTCCCTATTTTACTTATCACCATACACCGCGATTAATACCCTCAACTCTCAACTGATTTAACTTCCGGGTATTCGTGAGAAACAAATGGGATTGATACAACTTCCCCTTCACAACTTCCTACTTTTACTTTTAAACCAACTCCACCGGCTTTAGTCCGAATGTAACCCAATCCGAAATAGCGATCGCCATTTTGAGTGCAGCTAGTAATTTTACCGACTTTTTCATCATCTGCTGTAATTATTGTTCCTGGTTCCACAGCAGCATTTAAACTAATTCCCCACAAATTTTGTTTTACACCTTTATAAGTATTTAATCTAGCAATGGTTTCTTGTCCGATATAGCAACCTTTGTTGAAAGAAATTGTTTGCCATAAACCGACTTCTAAAGGATTATAATCATCAGTTAATTCCGTTTCTGGTTGCGGCCTACCTTGTAATATTCGTAACATTTCCCAATCGGGATCGCTAATTTCAACAGCACCAGTTTCGATGATTTTTTGCCAAATGATTTCTTGTTGATTGGCATTGAAAATCATAGTATACCCTGGGGAAGCTAAACCACTGCCGACAGCAATAATATTTGGTGTATTATCTTCATTTATAAGGGGAATAGAAATATGAGTACCATAGGGTTTACCAATAATTTCGGAAGCGTGTAATTTTTCAACAATAGCGTCACTTTTTGGTCCGATGAGACTAAAAGTTACGGTTTGCTCAGTTACATCGCTTAGTTGTACCTTGTCAGCAAAAAAAATATATTTATCTAACCATTGCATCAAATATTCGCGACGGTTAGGAGAAACTAGTAATAAAACAGCATCGTCGGTAACATAAGCAGTTGCTAAATCAATAGTACGAGCGGTAGAGGTGACAAAAACGGTATCACATCCTTCTCCTGGTTTAAGACTTTGAAAATCGTTTGTACTTTGATTGTGTAAAAAGCGCAAACGGTCATTATTTGTAACTTTGATGCGTCCCCAGTGGTTACGATTGTAGACACCGACTTGTGTTTCTACTGTTTGAATAGCTGATACAGACATGGTGATTTAGTTTTGAAAAATATAATGTATTTTGGATTTATTTTAGATTAATTAGGGCTTGCTGAAAAAGTAATGAAAAAGCTACCTGGAGTATTAGGTTGTTTTTTAATAGCTATTAGGAGCAACGCGATTTTAGTGGTTGCTTTCACAAAATCGCGTTGTTGCCCTTAATTAACTACCGCAATTGCTTTTATTTCAACTAACAAATCTTGATCTGCTGCTATTAATGGTACATCAATAAGAGTAACCGCAGGAGAGCTACCTTGTAAAAAATGACCTACACTTTCGATCAGAGTTTTTTGATATTGCGGTTTATAATCAACTACAAACATTTCCATTTCAACTATATCTTCTGGGGTTGCTTGAGCTTCATTTAATCTTTACCACCAAATGATGATGACTTTTCAACTCGTTGGAACTTGATTAAAGGTGGTTTTAGTCGTCTGTGTGATCCGAAATATAAAGGAAAAATATCTGCATCGCGGCAGAGTAAAAAAGAACAAGGAGTTTGGCAGCGTCGTTTTTGGGAACATCAAATCCGCAATCAAGCAGATTTTATTTCCCATGTGGATTATATTTATTACAATCCTGTGCGACATGGATATGTGAAAGCACCCAAGGATTGGAAGTATTCAAGCTTTCATCGTGATGTTAAACGAGGTATTTATGATATTGATTGGGGTGCAGGAGTAGAATTAGAATTTCCTGATTCAGTGGGGAATGAATAGAACTAACTCTTAACTCTTAATTCTTAACTTTTGAAATTTGCGATCGCGCCTTTTGTCATTGCGGCGATGGCTTGATCTGTGGCTTTGGGTAGATGATAATATTTACCTCCGGCTGTTTTGGCTAGTTCTTTGGCGAATCCGGTAGAGACAAATTTGCTTTCGGTATCGATTACTAATAATTGGATTCCTAAAGCCCGAATTTTCGCGGCAACTTGTAATAATTCTGCTTTAATATCTGGTTTTTCTCCAGGTTCTTGAGGTTCTCCTAAAGAACGGGATAATGGTATATTACCCCTTCCATCGGTGATAGCGACTATGACAACTTGTCCAATATCTCCGCTTCTTTGAGCATTTAAACCAACGTGAGCAGCTTGGGTTAAGCCGTGAGCTAAAGGTGAACCACCTCCGCAAGGCATCTTTTCTAAACGGGTACGAGCTAGGGTAATGGAGCGTGTGGGTGGTAATACGACTTCTGCTTGTTCTCCTCGGAAGGGAATTAAAGCTACTTGGTCGCGGTTTTGATATGCTTCTGTTAATAACTGCATGACGGCACCTTTGGCTGATTGCATCCGATTGAGTGCCATTGAACCGGAAGCATCTACAACGAATATGATTAATGCTCCAGCTTTTCTTGCCAAGCGTTTGGCGCGAATATCTCCTTGTTCTACAATCACGTTTCTACCGGGATGTCTTTGTCGTCGTGCTTTTTGATATGGTGCTGCGGCTCTTAATGTGGCATCTACGGCAATCCGACGAACTTTTCCTTTGGGTAACATCGGTTTGATATATCGTCCTCTATCATCGGAAAAAATTAAACCACGACTTCCGGATGTACCTTGACGCTGTGCCATTTGAGCAAAATACAGCACACTTTCATCTAAGATTACACCTTCTGGGTCAAAGATGAATTCTTCAGGTATTCCTGGTGGTTCAAGTTCATCTTGATTTGATTCGTCATCAATATCTTCATCTTCTTTTTCTTGTTGTTCGTCTTGCTCTTGTTCTGATTCGTCTTCTGATTGTTCTTGACTTTGTGGAGGAGGAGGAGGTGGCTGTTGTTCTTCGGGTGGTGTTTGAATTACTGTTGCACGGGGTACTATGACTAATTCCACTGCACGACGTAAATCTTCGGGAGTGACTTTATCTCGTCCATCCAGGGCTGCGGAAGCTTTAGCAACTCGTACTGCGAATAATTCGGCACGATGTCCTTGAACTACACCGCGAATTGCTTCTTCGACGAGGTACATGATTTGTTCGTGAGTGATAGTAACTTCTTTCAACCATTCCCGCGCTAATACAATTTGGGTTTTGATTGAGTCGATATCTTCTGTATACTGTTGAAGAAATTCTTGGGGAGAACGAGAATAAGCAATTGCTTGTTCTACTGCTTGAACTCGTGAATCTAAACCTAAAACACTATCTGCTGACAGGGAAATAGCAATTCTGTCAAGTAAATGTTCTCGTAAATTTCCTTCTTCGGGATTATAAGTAGCGATAAATAACGGTTTACAAGGATGTTGAAAACTGATTCCTTCTCGTTCGATTTGATTACGTCCTGCGGATAGTACAGTTAAAAGTTGATTACTAATTTGCTCATCTAAAAGATTGATTTCATCTACATACAAAACTCCGCGATGAGCTGCTGCGAGTAAACCCGGCTGAAATATGGTATCTCCCTGCTTAACTGATTTTTCCACATCTACCGAACCCAAAAGTCGATCTTCGGTGACTCCTAAAGGAATTTGGATGAACGGTGCGGGGATGATTTCCGTTTCGATATCTGAGACGTTAAATTTAACGTCTCTACACAATAAATCGTCATCCCATTCTTGCGGTTGATTGGGATTACAATTACTAATCGAATTTTTGACAACTTCAATCGGTGGTAATAAAGCGTGAATCGCCCGAGCCATCACTGATTTTGCTGTTCCTCTACGCCCTGCGATCGCAACTCCCCCCAATTGTGGATCGACTGCTGTTAATAGTAAAGCTAATTTAATCGCTTCTTGACCAACGACAGCGGTTAAGGGAAAAGTTGTAACAGTTGAAATAACATTGGATGCAGCCATTTTTTAGATAATAATTAGTCTAATTAGTCTAAATTTAGCTTACCTTGTTTTGGGAGCGGAGAATAATATAGCTAGGGCGATCGCCATCTTGATTTTCAAAGTTATCATGCTATTGATAGTATAACTCGGCTTTTGAAAGCGATATCTGCTTCTGTTGTCAAAATAGCAGAAGCATATCAAATAAGTTTTACTTTTATTAGTTGCTAAATCAATGAAAAAAAAAACCAACCAAGATAACTTTTTAGAAATTATTCAAGAAGAAAAATTTCAAGATAATTCCCTGTTGCGTCGTGCATTAACTCATCGTTCTTACGTTCACGAAAATCCTCAATCAGGAGAACATAATGAACGGTTAGAATTTTTGGGTGATGCTTTATTAACCTATCTGAGTGGGGACTATCTTTATCGTCGTCATCCAGATATTGAAGAAGATCAATTAACTCGTAGACGTTCAGCATTAGTAGATCAAAAGCAGTTAGCAAGGTTTGCTTTGGAAGTCGGTTTAGACAAAAAGATGCGATTGGGTAAGGGTGCTATTCGTGAAAGAGGATTTCAAAATCCCAATTTACTCAGCAATACTTTTGAAGCTGTAATTGCAGCTTATTATCTGGATAATAATTTTAATGTTGAAGTAGTACGCGATGTTATTGAACCCTTATTTGATTCTGTACCTGAAGAAATACTTGAATCTCGTTCTCATCTCGATGCAATAAATCAATTTCAAGTCTGGGTTCAACGACACATTCCCCAAAATCCACCATTACTACCTAAGTATATTTCAACAAAAATCGGTGGTTTACCCCATGCTCCAGAATTTCTCTGTGAAGTATTTGTAGATAATCGAAAATACGGAGAAGGTACGGGAAAGAGTATTCCAGAAGCTAAAAAAATGGCTGCGGAAAATGCTTTAACAATTTTAAAAGAAGAGGGTTTTCTTTAAATTATGATATTGGATATTATCAGCAGCGTTAAAAATTCCGCTTATTCTCAAAGATTAGGGAGTAACACATGATAATTATTTTTATTTGTACCTACTTACTGATTAATTATTTCTAAAGGCAAAATTACGGTAAATGTAGAACCAATTCCTAATACAGATTCTACTTTAATTTCACCTTGAATTAGCTGAACAATTTGGGAAACTATTGCTAAACCTAAACCAGTACCATCAATAAGGCAAGAATCTCTTTTGGAATTAGCACGATAATAAGGGTTAAAAATATTTAGTAAGTCTTCTTCAGAAATACCTACTCCGGTATCTGAAACTATAATTTCCCATCTATTTTTATTCACCCAATGACAGTCGATTTCAATTGTTCCGGATTCGGTATAGCGAATTGCATTACTCACAAGATTTGTCATCACTTGTTGTAATTTTAATCCATCTGTTACTACTAGTTGA
>JBHJOU010000234.1:0-2088 GCA_050329355.1 Rivularia sp. (in: cyanobacteria) | reverse complement strand
AATCATTTAAAAGGAGAATCATCATGAAAATTTTAATCACTGGAGTTGCGGGTTTTATTGGATATCATTTAGCTCAAAGATTACTTGTAGATGGCGAACAAATTTATGGTATTGATAACCTTAATGATTATTATGATGTTAATTTAAAAAAAACACGTTTAGCGCAATTGACACCAAATACTAATTTTCAATTTCAACTGTTAGATTTAAATAATCGTCAAGGGATATTACAACTATTTCAAGAAGAAAATTTTGATTGTGTAGTTAATCTCGCAGCTCAAGCAGGGGTACGTTATTCATTAGAAAATCCCTTTGCTTATGTTGATAGTAATTTAGTCGGTTTTGCAAATCTTCTCGAAGCTTGTCGTCATACCCAACCACAACATTTTGTTTTCGCTTCATCAAGTTCGGTTTATGGTACAAATACCAAAATTCCGTTTTCGGTGACAGATAATGTAGATAATCCCGTTTCCCTGTATGCAGCTACTAAAAAAGCTAACGAATTGATGGCACATTCCTACAGCCATTTGTACAGTTTACCGATTACAGGATTGCGCTTTTTTACAGTATACGGTGCTTGGGGTAGACCTGACATGGCTTATTTCAAATTTGTGAAAGCCATTGCAGAAAATCAACCGATTAATATATTTAATTATGGAAAAATGCAGCGAGATTTTACTTATATTGATGATGTAATTGAAGGTGTTGTCAGAGTAATACATCAGCCTCCAAAACCACAGTTTACTAATGAGAATAATAATGCTCGCTATAAAATTTATAATATCGGTAACAATCAACCTGTAGAGTTATTAACTTTTATTGAAGTAATTGAAAAAGCCATGGGTAAAGAAGCTATCAAGAATTTTTTACCGATGCAACCGGGAGATGTTCCTCAAACTTATGCAGATGTTGACGATTTAATGCGTGATGTCGGGTTTAAACCAACTACCAATATTGAGCAAGGTATGGAAAATTTTGTCCGCTGGTACAAAGATTTCTATCAATCTCAAACTCAGACAGTTTTTCAAATTACCGAATAAATATATTCTATTATCTGAGAGATAATTTTCTAACAAAAATTATCTCTAATTTTTAATTAGAAGATTTCATAAATATTTTATCTACAATATCAGGTGTATCGCATCATGAAAAAACGAAAACTCCATTTATTTAAAAACATAGAATGTCATATTTGTTCAGAAACATTTTTGCGTTGAGTTTACAATTTATTGTAAATTATTTGGTTTTCTCATCAGAAGTACAAGCCCAAGAAATACAAAATATACAGGAAGATATGACCGAAATTCCCAGCGTTTCTGAATTATCTGAGGTTGAATCTGAAGAATGGAATTTTCAAGTTTTACAAAATTTTATTCAACGTTATAACATCGATACGAAATATCCTTTAGCAAATTTACAGCGTCAGGATGTAATTACACGTTATGAATTTGCTCTTATCTTAAATGAAGTTATTCAATATATTAATAATTCGCAAACTACAAATACAAATATTAAAAAGACTAACTCAATCAGTCAGCAAGAATTAGAATATTTAAGTAAATTACAAAATGAATTTGCGTTTGAGTTACATGGTATTAATCAAAGAATAGAGATATTAGAGACACAAAACTTTCCCCAATTCTCTACAACAAGTAAACTGAGGGGAGAAGTTATATTTGCTCTTACTGGTGTAGGAGAAGGAAATAAGGCTGATGATGATCAAAAAACCGATAGTAATGTAACTTTTAGCAGTCGTACTAAATTACAGTTAAATACTACTTTTACTGGTAAAGATAGACTGAAAACTTCTTTGAAAACTAGCAATATTCAGCCACTTGACTCAGCCACGGGAACCAATATGGCACGTTTGAGTGCTGAAGGTGATGATCAAAATCAATTTGAGTTAGGTGATTTCGCATATCGCTTTCCTGTAGGAAAAAGAGCTAGAGTTCATATAGGTTCAACAGGCTTAGAAATCGATGATTTTGCTAATACTATTAATCCTTATTTAGATGCTAATGACGATGGTGCAGTTTCTCGCTTTGCACAGCGCAATCCTATCTATCGTCAAGGAGGAGGTGCTGGAAT
>JBHJOU010000715.1:0-2093 GCA_050329355.1 Rivularia sp. (in: cyanobacteria) | reverse complement strand
TTGCTTTACAACTTTCTCGACCCAGAATTAAAAAATCAAAAACCCGAAGCCCAAAAATTCAAAGCTCAACGCAGTTTGCGAGATGTCGAACCAGTAGTCAATCTTTGGGTAGTTAATCCTAATAATATCGAGGAAGAGGAATAATGGCACAGAAGAAACAACCTTCCGGAGAAATCCGCAGTTCGCAAATTTTATCTACTTTTGGTCCCGGTTCAATGGTAGATTTACTGAATTATTCTGTATTAATTAGCGGTTTAAACCACTGGCAGGGATACCGCAACCAACCAATTTACGAAGACCGTCTTGCTGCCAGAGTATCCCAGCTTTTAGGTGTTGCCAGAATTGATATGTATGCACCGCCTGCCGCCGAACAAGACCCCGCAGCACCGCGCACTGGTATCAAAGCATTTACATTTCCGACTTGGTTCGTCGCCCAAATTGCCGATGAGAAGTGGATATCTGCTAACAGTAAAGAGTATCAAACAAGACCTATGATACCTTGGGTACGTTTAGTACAAGGTAAATATTTAAGTCAACTGAGGAAAAAACATTCCGTTGTTCCAGTACGTTTCGTCCAAGCTTGTTTAAACGGTCATATAAGTGACATTGACTGGTATCTGTTTGCAAATCCCGATTGCCGTAGTAATTGTCCTGCTCAATTATGGTTAGATGAAGGAGGAACCGGAAACGACTTCGCCGATATTTTTGTTAGGTGCGAGCAATGCAAAAAACGTCGTCCTCTTTCCGATGCTACCATTCCCGGAATTCTTGGTTTTTGTAAAGGAGAGCGTCCTTGGTTAGGACAAGCTGCTTCAGAAATTTGTACCATTATTGATGGTAAAGGGCGCGAGAAGAATCGCTTACTGGTTCGCTCTGCAAGTAACGCATATTTTGCTCAAGCATTGAGCGTCATTTCAATTCCCGATTCCGACCAAAAACTCAAAGATGCCGTAAGCTTAGTCTACGAAGACTTTTTACAATATTGCCAAGATGCCTCGGAAATAGGTAAAGAACGTCGCAAGCATAAAGTAGCAAATGCATTAGAAGGATTTAGCGATCAAGTTGTTTGGGCAGAAGTGCAGCGACGTTTGCAAGGAGAAACATCCCAGATCAAAAGTATTAAACAAGTAGAAATCGAAGCTTTATTATCAAGTCCCACAGAAATCGGTGAAGATGTTCCCGAAGGTGATTTTTACGCTCGCGTTCGTAAACTTGATAACTTAACACCAAGTCTTAGCTCGCGTATTGAAAGAATAGTACTCGTACATAGACTGCGCGAAGTTATCGCTCAAATTGGTTTCACCAGATTTGAAGCAGAAATGCCAGATATCGATGGCGAATTATCCTTAGAAGTACGTCGCGCTACATTAGACATCGAATCGAACTGGGTACCTGCCATAGAAAATAAAGGGGAAGGAGTTTTTATTGCTTTTCAAAAGTCAGCCATTGATAGTTGGAGACAACAGGAATCTGTAAAAAATCGGGGAATTGAATTACTCAACGGTTTTAAACAATGGTGTCAGCGTCGGGGAGTTGCAGAAGATGATGCAAAATTTCCGGGTTTACCCTACATAATGCTGCATTCGCTTTCCCATCTCTTGATTACAACAGTTTCCCTCGAATGTGGTTATGCCGCAAGTTCTATTCGCGAACGCATATATGCAGGTGATTCCGGATACGGTATTTTACTCTACACCGGAACTTCTGGTTCCGAAGGTACTTTAGGGGGATTAGTAGAAGTAGGAAAACGTATCGAACATCATTTAGCAGCAGCCATTGAATTCGGTCGTTTATGTTCAAATGACCCCGTTTGCGCTCAACACAAGCCCGATGATACTCAAGAAGAACGCTTCCTTCACGGTTCAGCTTGTCACGGATGCTTGTTGATAGCCGAAACATCCTGCGAACGTCGTAACGAATTTCTTGATCGAGCCTTAGTTATAAATACAGTTGAAGCCGCAGAAGCAGCGTTTTTTCCAGATGAGCTTGAGTAATATAAATTTAGGTACGTGTAAGATTTATCTTGTTTTCCATTGCTCATACAAATGTTTGACTCGAAAGCAGAAATTTACCACTTTGGAATCTTTCTCGCT
>JBHJOU010000470.1:0-5820 GCA_050329355.1 Rivularia sp. (in: cyanobacteria) | reverse complement strand
CTTTCTACGAAGTAAAGTAAAAGTAAATTGATAAGTATAGAACGAGCAATCGACCCTCAAACCGGAATAAGGTTTTGCTGTGTATTCGACACTAAAGTTTGTTTACCTATAGAACCAATTCAAAGATACTTAAACTATTGCCGTAAACGACAGCTAGCAGCAAATACAATTAATACTTATGCATGTCGTTTAGTCGATTTTTGGCGTTGGTTAGATTACAAATCATTAGACTGGCAAGACATAGGTTTAAACGAACTAGCTGACTTTGTAAATTGGTATCTTTTAGGTGGTGAAGTAGAAGTCATCGAAGAGAAATTTAGGGAAGCTGTTTCCAAACGCAGCCCTCGCACTGTTAATCAAGCAGTTACAGTAATTCAAGGGATGTATGAATTTCACGTTATGGAAGGTAGAATTAACGAAAAAAGATTTACTAAATTATCTTACAGTTTGAGTAAGCGAAATGGCTTTCTCCGAGGAATAGTTAAAAGTAGCCCAGAGAAACGGAAGCGAATCAAAATTAAAGAACCCAAAGCGTTTCCTGGTTGCTTAACAGATGAACAAGTAGTTAAATTAGCGGATGCTTGTTATACCTATAGGGACAGACTAATAGTCATGCTACTCAGGGAAACAGGAATTAGACGCGGAGAATTATTAGGCTTACATTTAGTAGACATTGAAGATATGAATAGCAAAGGACGAATCAGAATTATTCGTAGAGACGATAATCCCAACGACGCAAAAGCTAAGGGCACAGAGAGAGAAATTCCCGTTCTACTCAACCGCGAAACCGTAAAAGAAATTTTTCAAGCTTATTTATTAGAAGAATATCCGTCACAGGCAGAACAGCAGGGACATGGAATGCTATTCGTTAATTTGGATGGTAGATATGTAGGAAAGCCAATGACCAGTGCCAGGTTGAATAATCTGTTTTATCAACTTAAAGATAGAACTGGTATTGAAGCTCATCCTCATCTATTCAGGCATACTTTTGCTACCAGAATGCTACAAGCTGGTTATTTAGACCATTACATACAGCAGCTATTAGGTCATAAATCTATTACCACTACCAAAGATATTTACTCTCATGTGCTGTCGCTTAGGAACCTAGATTCTTATTTAGAAGCAGAGGAGGAAGAATGAGTGTATTGTCTCTCGAAGCATTCGAACAAAGAATAGCTAGTTCTGAGTTAGGCAAAGAATGGATTGATGACCCAATGATGAACCAGGATATATGGGCTTTAACCGATTTGGGTTATAACAAAGAAGAATGTCGAATTAATGGCAGTCGAAATCTTTATTTTGATAAGTTTTCTCTAACCTGGTTAAAAGTGATAGTAAAACTAACTATTAAAGCCAACGCACGACAAAAACAGTCAATTTCACAAGTCTGTATTTTAGTTTCTTGTCTAAGGCAATTAGATAGTTTTTTACTCAATAAGGGATATACCCAGCCCGTACACTTAACTAATAATTTGTTAGATGAGTTTATTGGTGGAAGTAATACTAATCATCGTAAATCAGTAATTGTTCATGTTTCTAGATTATGGGCAGAGGAGCAATGGCTTAATCTCTCTTATATTCCACCTAAATTTCAGAAAAAGAAGCCCAAAATTGAAACAATTCCAGAAGAAGTTCTCTATCAAATTTATAAACAATTTGACCTCTTTCCCTCACCTTTAGAGCGTTTATTTCGATTACAACTGGTCTTAGGTTGTCGTATTGGAGAAATGGTCAGGATACCCCGTCAATGCCTAAAGCAAGAAGGTGAATGCTGGTTTTTACTGCGTTGGGTACAAAAGCGCAAACATTGGCGATTTGATCAGATTCATTCTAAAGTAGCCGAGTTAGTAAGAGAACAGCAGCGATTTTTAGATATTCAATTTGGTTGTAATTCTGACTTTGACAAATTGTTCTGTAAAATTTCTACTGCAAATAGAGATGGTGCAAATTTTGGTAAAAGATTTGAGGTGGAACCAGTTTACCTCCCAGAAGTTTTAGGTAAAAACACAATTTACCAATGGATACAAGCCTTTAATGAGAAAGCAGACCTTAAAGATAAACAAGGCAAGAGATTCAATCTAAAAAGTCATATGTTGCGTCGTACCAAAGCTAGCATTATGGCTTACTGCGAAGCAGAAGATGAATATATTGCTGCGGTTTTGGGTCATGGTTCTTTAGATATGCTACCTCACTATCGCCAGCGCTCTCTCGAAAGATTAGAAAAAGAAGCAAATGCCAAAGGTTATGTGGATATGTATGGTAAGGTAACTGACTTTAAACCAAGAAAACGTAGATATGAGAGATTGACTGAACTACTTAAAATCAGCACCCCATTGGGAGAATGTCATCGACCTTCGATGTTGGGGGATTGCAAATATCGTTATGCCTGTCTTAGTTGCGACCATCATCGGGTGACTTTAGCAGACCAGCACCAGTTAGAAGAAGATAGGAAAAGCTTACAACAAGACTTAGAGCAAGCTCAAAATGCAACACAGGAAAGAAGGGTTACTGAAATTAATCGGTTGCTGAAATTACTACAAAATCGATTGGAAGGGTTAAAAGAACTAAGAAAAATCAAAGGTGATAAAGGTAATGGGGAAAACTAAGCGTCAATATCGGGCTATTTCCGTTCATCAAACTTTACAAGGTCAATTGAAAGTAGATTGGGAACGAGAGTATCAAAATGAATTTTTATGCCCTCAATGTAATGAACCAAGAATTAAGTTTCACACACACCAAAAAACACTTTGCCGAGTATCTTGGTGTTGTGCTTCTTGTCAACTTAAAGGCTCTCTCACTCAAAGAGTTCCTGCTTATATCTTTTGTTATCGCTCCGATTTAAAATGCCCCAATCCTAATTGTCAAGAAATTGGTAATGATGGTCAAAAAGGATGGATTTATCAAATGGGGAAAAAAGGAAAGCTCTTCACTTGTCGTTTTTGTGGTATTGGATTTATTCCTAATTCAAATCATCCCTCTAGTTGGCATTCTCTGCAAAATCAAGAGAAATTATCAGCTTTTAAATTTGATGAAGATACTTGGGATTTACGTCACTTTTATGAAAATACTACAAATCGAAAAAGACTTAATTTTCATGACATCAAGCCTAACTGGTATAAGTTTCAAGTCAAGAAATATATTCAATTCCAAATTAATTCCCAATCTTCTGCGGAAAGCATCCCCCATTTCCTCAGCTATTTTAGACAATTTGGCGCAATTATCCAACAGAAATCAATTGGCAGCATTACTAAAATTAACCGTGAAGTAATCCTACAATTTATCGATAGTATTAGAACGCAAGCAAGTACCACTATTTATAAAAAAGTCCATGCTCTTAAGCAATTTTTTGAGTGGCTAGAACTAGATTCAAATTATTTAATTCGCAGTCGTGACTTTCCCAAACTTAGTTTTAATGAATCAAACTGGTTAGATGAAGTAACAAGAAAAGCTATTGAGGAGAAACTGTGCAAAATTCCTGCTCCTATTGCACGTCATTATCAAGTACAGTTATGGACTGCTGCTCGTCCTGAAGACATTTGCTCGATGAATTTTGACTGTTTAAAAGAAGAAAATGGTAAATGGTATGTCAGGTTTTACGAACATAAAGTAACTCGATGGCATCAAATACTTGCTAGTCGAACTATTAGGCAAGTAATCGAAACACAGCAACAATGGATACAAGAAATCTTTGGATTTGATTACCCTTATCTATTTTGTCACTTTCGGGTTATAAGAAAAACATCTTATCCAAATTTTCCTAATATCAAACCCTTACCTGAACCGCCAAGGTCTGATGTCAATAAGAATCCAATGGTTCGTATCATTCGTATCTTGATAGAGCAAGAAGATATTTATGATGCTAACGGACAAAAACCCAGATTTAATGGCAAAATAACTCGTCATAGTCGCTTACAAGAAGTTCGTAGTCAATACGGTTTAGAAGCTGCTCAATTATATGCCGACCATCAAAAAAGTTATACAACTGTGCAACATTATGCGCCCCCTACTAAAGAACAAATAGCAAAGGTGGATTTACCATTTCAGGAACTTCTGATGAATACTGATAACAAGTTTTTACCTTGGCAATCATTACCAGAAAGTCTTCTCAAAAATCCCAAAGCCCACGAACTTGACTTAGAAATTGCTCCTCGTTTAGTTGTTTACGGACATTGTGGTTTAGATCCAAAAATACCTTGTCCCGTTAACCTTTTTCCAAAATGTTACGGTTGTTCCAGTTTTCGCCCCAGTACAAGCAAATTACCTCTCTACGAACGTCAATATGAAGGAGAGAAACAAAGATTCGCGGAAGCCAAAAAAATAGGTGCAGAACTTGCTTTAGAAGAATCAAATGCAACTATTGAAGCTATGGATAAATGGCTACCTGAATTAAAGAGGTTGGCTGATGAGTAAAAATCACAGTAGGGATAAACAAACCTCAGTTCTTCGTCGTACCCAAGCGAAAAGGAAAGAACAAAAGAAAGAGCAAGTTTTAAAAGCAATTCAGGAGATACTAAAGCAAAAAAAACCCCTAACTTTTAAAAATATAGCTACTGTCGCAGGTTGTTCCGTTTCCTATCTCTACAAATGGAATGATATCAAAGCTTATATTCATGAACTACAACAGAAGGGAGAAAATACTTTAAATTCTTTAGAAGAACCGAGAAGAGCAGATAGACCTCATAGTTTAAAAACACTATATCAGGTAACTAAAGATAAAATTCGTAAGCTAGAAGATGAGATTAAGGAACTGAAGCATCAGAATGAAGTTCTCAGGGGTCATGTAGCCCAAATATATGAAATAAGGGATGAAAATGAAAGGTTACGAACTAAGTTAAGAGAATTAACCAGTCATGAAGGTACTGTTAATATATTCCAAAAACAGAACGAAAAACTAAGCTCAGAAATAGAAATATTAACTCAGGAGAACGTTGAATTAAAGAATAAATTAGCTCGTAATACTCTAAAGTCTAAGAACAAAGTCACCCAAATAAAACGACCAACTATTCATGTTTCTGATTCCGTAAAAACTGAACTGAAGAAACTCAAACTTAAAATTAATAGTACTTTAAGGAAGTTGATACGTGAGAATCCGGAAGAAGTTATTTTAGAATCAATTGATGCATTGAAATATGCCATGTTAAAGAATGAAATAAAAAATCCAAGTGGCTTTTTATTTAAGGCAATTAAATATCGATGGAAAGTACCTGAAAACATTTCAAAAGACATAGAAACAAACATCCAACAAGAAAATGAATTTCCAAAAGGCTTTGAAGAGTGGTTTTTATCAGCAATTGATAATGGTTTTATATTGAATGAATCACCATTTACCTTGCCTAAAAATACAGAAGGTGATTTATTAGTTAAAGTAAATTGCTCCAGTGCATCCGGGTTACCTTATAACCAGATGTCTTGGATAGAAGCGAAAAATTTAATGGAGTAAATCGCTAACTAAAATTCTGCAAGTTTAACAATTTACTCGCTTTTATGTGAGTAAATTGTTAAAAGCCGTAAGGCGGTCTTGCAGAATTGCCTCTTAAACTAATTAACTTACCTTCGTTGTAAAGAGTGACAACAATGTGAAATAATTGTCGGTTTTACGTCTTCTGACGTTGTAAATGACATAACTAAAGTCAGAACCTTCTCAAAAAGATTAGAAATAATTCAGACAGCTACTGAGATACTGAAATATTCAAATTTTAGATTGAATTTAAAAATTAAGAAAATCTAAAATTAGCTTTTGTTGGTTTATGTTGTGGAATATCAAAACTATTACTATGTATTTCCTAGTATTTTACGTTGTGGAATAAATATAATCGTTAA
>JBHJOU010000701.1:0-6479 GCA_050329355.1 Rivularia sp. (in: cyanobacteria) | reverse complement strand
TCTAAACCTTCCATCTGTCTTTCATGAAGAATTCTGGCTGCTTCAATTCCTCTGTAACGTTTGCGCTTATAGTGAACCCAAGGATAAATTTTGGCTCCGATTTCCGGGTCAACCATGTTGATTGTAATAGTTACATGGTCAACATTTAATTCCTTAATCCGGTCTACGTAGTCCGGTAGCATCAAACCGTTAGTTGACAGACAAAGTTTAATGTCTGGTGCTTGGGAATTAATCAACTCAAAGGTGCGGAAAGTCTTTTCTGGGTTTGCTAAGGGGTCGCCTGGTCCTGCAATTCCCAACACTGTCATCTGAGGAATTTTACCTGCAACTACCAAAACTTTTTGGGCTGCTTCTTCTGCTGAGAGTAATTCGCTAACTACTCCGGGACGACTTTCGTTAGCACAATCGTATTTTCGGTTGCAATAGTTGCACTGAATGTTGCAAGCAGGAGCTACCGCAACGTGCATTCTTGCATAGTGGTGATGAGCTTCTTCGCTATAACAAGGGTGTTTAGCAATTCGCTCTTTGGTTCTTTCATCGATTTCGATGCTAGGGCTGTTATTGTCGTCGCAGCCACTTCCACAACCACCTTTTTGAGCTTTCGCTGGTGTAGTTGTAGATTCGCGATCGGTTGGGGTGAGGATTTCTTTAGAAGTAGACGGTGATGTCATTGAATTTTAGGTTCAGTCACTGGACATTGATGCCAAGTGGGAGATGCCATTTCTCGGCTGCTTTTAGCCAAGAATCGAAGTTACGACGGGTTGACGCTCGGAGTTGAATCCCGGCTTCTCGGCTGGTGTGTGTCAACGCTTGAGAAAACCGAGGAATCTACCTTTTTCAAGCTCTCACCGCCGCAACTTCTATAATTACAGGGCATGGTGCTTATCTCATCCCTCCACTCACCAACCGCGTCGAGGTTTATTTGACCCGCGAAGGTGTTTGGCGATGTCTAAGTTATATCAGTCGCTTTTTCGTTCGGTTTTAAATGCTCTGAGCTAAGATTTATTAGGTTTATTAATTTTGTACTCAAAACTCAGAAACTTGACTGTGAGAGGGTTATGAAGTTTTGAAAAAAAAATTCCGGGTGGGGGTACTAGTATTATTCCACTGGGGCGCTAGTATTTATGTAACGAGGTACTTGCATTGCTGCACTCGGCTAAACACAAGTCTTGCAAGGAGTTGCGGCGTTTTTTTGGGGCGGATACAAAACACTATATTGCACTCGAAACCCTGACCTTACTGCTTGATCTGTTTTTATATAAGGACTGAAAAATCAACCATCGCGATCGCTTTGATCCAATTGTGTAACTAACATATCACTTTTTTTTGCACACAAAACCCAAATAAGCTTTTCTTAATTTTTGCTTTACAAAGTTATGCATTTTAGCTGTAATCCAGTAATTACAAGACATTGACGCTAATTTACCAGAGATACTAAATGAAAATAATTAGCTATAAGTTGGATATGTCTCTTATATTCTCACAGTCTCGTTGCGATCGCAATTGTTCGGTTAAAAAAAATCTTCAAAACAGGTTAGAGGTTAGAGGTTAGAGGTTAAAGGTTAAAGGTTAAAGGTAGAAGATTAAACACAACTCTCAAGTGTCCACTGTCAACCGTCAACAATTAAACTACTGAATATAGATCAATTATTGGGATGCGAGGATAAATATCATGAAAGCAATGGTGATTCGGGAGTACGGTAGTGCTGATGTGCTGCGATATGAAGAGGTGGAAGCACCAAAAATCAAACCTTCGGAACTATTAGTGAAGGTTCATGCTGCGGCAGTCAATCCGGCTGATTGGAAGATTCGTGAAGGAATGTTGAAAATCATCACAGGAAATAAGTTTCCGATGATTTTAGGGTTTGATTTAGCGGGAGTTGTTTTAGAAGTCGGTTCTCAAGTCTCTGGCTTCCGAGTGGGAGATGAAATTTATGGCTCGCTGGGTATACCTGGGGGTGCTTATGCTCAATTCGCAGCTGTACCGCAAAATGTTGCGGCTGTAAAACCCAAAAATATCAGTTTTGAGGAAGCAGCAGCTTTACCCGTCGCAGCCCTCACCGCTTTACAATCGCTAAGAGACAAAGCCAATATTCAGTCAGGACAAAGGGTACTTATTAATGGAGCTTCCGGTGGAGTAGGCATTTTTGCAGTCCAAATTGCCAAAGCTTTAGGAACAGAAGTTACAGGAGTTTGTAGTGGGAAAAATATAGATTTTGTCAAGTCTCTTGGGGCAGATTTTCTGATTGACTATACACAACAAGACTTTACTCAAAATCAAACGCAATACGATATTATTCTCGATGCTGTTGGTAAACAAACTTTTGATAATTGTCAAAAAGTTCTCAAACCTAACGGAGTTTACGTTACAACCTTACCGAATCTACAAAATATTGTGTCTATTGGATTAACAAGTTTATTTGGAAGTAAAAAAGCTAAATTTATTCTTGCTCAACCCAACACGGCTGATTTACTTTACCTCAACGAGTTAATTGAAACGGGTAAACTGCGAGTGGTTATTGACTGCACTTATCCTTTACAAGAATTACCAACGGCTCATCTTTATAGTGAAAGTGAACGAGCTAAAGGTAAAATTGCCATAAATTGTTCCTAATATTAAATATTAAATAAGTAGGTAAGTAAGAAAAATCATCATTAAGACAAGGCAGGGGGCAGGGGCAGAAGGGAAGAGGTTTTGAGTTTTATTTACATTCCTTTGTATAGCTTTATTTTTTTGCGCCGACTTACTTATTAAATATTAAATATTGATGACATCCTCGTAAATTTCCGTCATGGTTAGAGTTAAGCCAATAGAGTCTAAGTGTAACTGATTGTCTTTACCTATTTTAAAATCCTTACATAACCAATGTTTCAGATTTTTTTACTAAAGATTTAGCATACTATGTAATCAAGAACCAAGATAACTAGTAACTACATATACAAAAATGTATTATATTAACTTGATTATTAATTTTTTGAGTACAGTTTGATGTTGTTTATAAACGGAAATTTTTCTGGGTAAAATTGCTTCAAATTATTGCTGTACAAAGTTTTAACAGCGAGTACATTAATAATTGAACCTTGACCTGTAAAATACTAGAACCATCTACCATAAATACTAGTCCCCATACCCCAAATAAAAAACGAAACCGAGTCATAATAAAGATAAAAGATTAGTGAGTACAAATTTAATAAAATTCAATAAATCCAATTGATACTCAGAAAAAAAGTATTGATAATACCATCTGATATAAGCAGAAAAAGCAGATTGAAATTAACAATTTACCATTGGTGGATCAGGTTAATTGCTAATTCGTTTAATGTACCCCAAAAGGAACTTCTGACTAAGAAACGTTAATAATGTTACTACCACCAAGTTCTAATGTTTTGCATCAAATTGTGCAAATTCCACACTCCCAACGCTGGCAAATCTACCATCGCTTACAAGAGTTGAACATTCCTTGTTCTTGTTTGTCAGATGGTTCTTTACAGGTACAAGTAAATAACACGATAGCGGCGATTTTGCTTCGCTCTACTGTAATTCAATTTACCGCATCTCGATTGTCATTAATTGATTGGTTGGAAAGATGTTGGCAACTTTGAAAACTTTGTAACTACTTAGTTTCTCAGTCTTTAATTATATAGAAACAATCTCGGAGAATAAAAGTTTATCTATTAAGGTTTCCTGAGATATAAAAGGTAGGTAACAAGGCTTCCATTTAATATAAAAATTATCAGTTAAATTAAGCCCTGTTTCTTATCTTTATCAAAGAGGTTTCTTTTTATATGATGCTAACACCTTACAGTGATAGAGAATTTATCAATTTCTTAAAAAAGGAGCTTTTACTTACTAGTTGTGATATTTCTGTAGCAGTGCGAAAAAGCAGGTTAGATAAAGGGCCATTGCCAATGCTACTTTGGCAGTACGGTTTAGTTGATATAGAGCAATTAGAAAGAATTTTTGATTGGTTAGAATCCCAATCTTGAAACAGTTGACAGTTGACAGTTACCAATTACCCATCCCCAATTCGCTATTACCCAATTATCAGAAATGTTTTATACCTTAATTAGTGGAATTAGTGTATTAATTTTTTCGACATTAGCTAAAACTTGTATGAGCTATATGCTACTTAAAGAAATGCCGGATATTCCTGATGAAGAAAAATATTAATTAATACCAAAATCTAGTTCTTTCTCATACAGAAATATTTGATTTCTTGAGTAAGAATAATTAAGGATGAATAGGTCGTTATGAAAAAGTCAATCATACTCTTTCATAATTGATAATTTACCAAAAACGATTCATTCCTTGCTATTACTGTTTACTAATATTTACTCAAAGTTAAAGCCATAATCCCCATCATGGGTGTTAACAACAATCCCATAGAGGTACTTTTGGAGATGAATCAACCACCTGTCTTAATTAATGACACAACACTGCGCGATGGTGAACAAGCTGCGGGTGTTGCTTTCAACTTACAAGAAAAAGTTGCGATCGCGAAGTTTCTTGATGATGTTGGAGTACATGAAATAGAAGTCGGTATTCCAGCGATGGGTGAAGAAGAAACTCGTGCGATACAAGCAATTGCTAACTTGGATTTGCGAGCGAAACTCTTGGGTTGGAATCGGGCTGTAATCTCGGATATACAGGCTTCTATGGCTTGTGGATTAAAGCGGGTACATATTTGCATTCCTGTTTCAGGTGTACAAATTAGCACTAAATTTCAGGGACAATGGCGTATCACTTTACAACAACTTAGAGACAGTATCAACTTTGCTCTAGATAATGGATTGTGGGTTGCTGTTGGTGGAGAAGATGCTTCAAGAGCCGATAAAAATTTCTTGTTGGATGTGGCTCTATATGCTCAAGAATTAGGTGCTTCTCGGTTCCGGTTTTGCGATACGGTAGGAGTACTCGATCCTTTCGCGACTTATCATCGAGTAAGGAAAATAGTCGAAACCTTAACAATTCCGGTAGAAATCCACACTCACAATGATTTTGGTTTAGCGACGGCTAACGCTCTTGCTGGTATCGAAGCAGGGTGTTTAACTGCGAACACAACAGTAAATGGTTTAGGTGAAAGGGCAGGAAATGCAGCTTTAGAAGAAGTCGTCATGGCTTTGAAACGCATTTACAACTTGGATATAGGTATCGATACACCGAAACTACTCGATTTATCTCGATTAGTAGCAGCCGCATCTCGTTGCAATGTACCACCTTGGAAAGCAATTGTCGGTGAAAATACCTTTGCTCATGAATCTGGTATCCATGCTCATAGTGTGCTACAAAACCCAATGACTTATGAGCCATTCAGCCCTGAAGAAGTCGGTTGGGAAAGACGCTTAGTAGTAGGAAAACATTCCGGAAGACACTTGTTATCTCAAGTGTTAGAAGAAAACGGTATCAATCTTAATTCAGAGGAAACCAAGTCTGTTTTAGAAGCAGTACGTCATGAGTCGGTGGAGAAAAAACGCAGTCTCACCACTCAAGAAGTATTGGATTTAGTACAACAGGGTAAATATTCCCATGCACTCAGATGAAGAAGAATTAGAACTTGATTTACCACCAGTTTTTGAACTGAGTGATAAAGTCAAAATTCTTAACCCAATTAAAAACGACGGTACTTATCCCGGTAAAAAATTAGGAGAAGTTTTAATTAATCCGGGAGAAGTTGGTTATGTCATAAGTATAGGCACGTATTTACAAAGAGCTTACGTTTATGCAATCCGTTTTATGGATAAAGATATTGTCGTAGGTTGTCGAAAAGAAGAATTAGAACTTATAGAAAGAGTTGAACAATAATGAAAGTAATGTTACGTACAAACGGTGCCGGTACTTTAGTAGTATATGTTCCGAAAAAAGACTTAGAAGAAGAAGTTGTTAAACAAGCTTCGGGGGAAACTGGTCAAATTTTGACTTTAGCAAACGGTTGGGAATTAGAATTTCCTGATTTTCCAGAATTGCAAGATTTACCTAAGACTGTAGAAGCAAAAAGATTAAGCAGTTAATAGGGTTGGGGGGAATAGGGAATAGGGAAATAGGGAATAGGAAACAATTGTATAACTAAATGAAAATGAATAATAAATACTACTATCTAACTCCTAACTCCTAACTCCTAACTTTTAAAGATTCGTAATCCAAAATCTAAAATCTAAAATCTAAAATTGAAATGGGTGATAATTACCGGACTTTATCCGAATTTAATCTTCAAGGTGAATTTATTGGGTTTGTAGGAGATAAACCAGAAAAGTTTAAATATTTACAATTAATAACTCCTAGTGGTGAAATTAAACTTAAACTTCCGAAACTTTTGCGAAAATCTGCGGCTTCATTTTTAGCACCTGGGAAGCAAATTAATGTTTTTGGAGTTACTAAGTTAAATTTAACCACTGGCAAAACTAAATTAAAAGTTTATGGGATAAAACCAATAGAAAGCTGCCCCAAACAAAGTATTTCTCCTAAAAGTAAACCAAAAATT
>JBHJOU010000773.1:0-10965 GCA_050329355.1 Rivularia sp. (in: cyanobacteria) | reverse complement strand
GTTTCTCCACACTTAAAAAATATCGTTTAGACGGCACATGGATTGAAGGAACTCATTGGGTAAAATTAAATAGTCGTTGTATTCGATATAATTTAGAGCTTATTCAAGATTGGTTCCATAATCGTCAAGACCCAATTGCTCATCATAGAGCGATTGATTTGTATCATGCTAGTTTAGTTAGTAATCAAAAACGTAACAAACGCAAAGCTTGAGGATACTGGTAAGTGATTTAAAATAAGTGTATATTCCATTCCTTTCCCTTACCATTATGAAGAATGTAATAGTTTATTAATCTATTAATCAATACAAACTTTTGTTTTCGCCCGACTAATTAAATTATTTACTCTTAACCACAATTCCCATATCGCAACAAGACAGCATTTAAAAACTGAAAAAGCCTTTCGGCTGAAAAACCCGATAATTCCCCCTTCATCAAAGCAGAAATTTTCGGTTTGTCAATTCCTAGTAATTGTGCCGCTTCTACTTGAGCTATATTATTTTGGGTGATTATTCTGCTAATTTTACGCGCTAATTCGGCTTTTACAAGTAATTCATCTGGATTTGCTAAACCTAATTTAGCAAATACATTTCCACTAATTTTTTGAATGTTTATTTCTTCATTCATAATTATTTAACTTTGATTTTTACTAGGTTTATAATGATGAAAAAAGCAATACTCACTGTTAACTTTGATAGCTAATGGCGAAGTGAGTATCGCCTATATTATAAAATCCTAAAACTCCGGTAAGAAAAGCTCTCGACTTTGCCCAGCATAATGCCGGTAAATAATCTCTGGCGAATTACCTACCATTTTGGCTAAATCTTTCACATCTACTCCATTCTTCAAAGCCATCGTAATAAATGTATGTCGGGTTTGGTAAAGCTTCCGATACTCAACACCATCAAGCATGGATAGCACAGTCTTCCAAGCCCGTCTACTTACGTTTTGCACATCTATCCACTTACCTTCGGGTGAGGGGAAAACCTTAGTTTCACCAGATACATCAGCAGGTTGGATTGATTTTAAGAACATAGCCAAGCGGTTATTAATTGGAAAAACTCGCTTCCTCTGCGTCTTCAAACCTGGTTTGCAGGTCAATCCTGATTCAGAAATCACCACAGCTTGCTCAAACCGAATCTGAGTAAAGTCATTACTTATATGCTTCCATTGCAAACCCACAGCTTCAGATGGTCGGCAGCCCGTCATGAAAAGAAATTCAATGAACGATGCATAGTGAGTGTAATATCGATTTTCCTTGAATGCTTGGATTATGCGATCGCGCTCCTCAACGTTAAAAGGATTAATATCCGTCTCCTCGGAATCACCATGTCGTACTTTAATATCGCTCGCCATATCCGCAAACGGATTATCCTCAATCAATTGGGACTTCACAGCCCAATTACAACAAGCACAAAACTGAGTCAGAATCTTTTTCGCAGATAATGGACTTCTATTCGCAATTAACCAATCGCGAATCGCCACAGCTTTATCCAGAGTCTTCACGGGGAGATGCGCGTTAATTAGGCGATAAATTTTCTTGTAATCCTTCGCCAAAGTACTGGGAGATAAACTTGACTTTTTATATTCGGTATAGCTGTCCCACAAGTCAGCTAAAGAAACATAACTTTCTGAAGAAGCTTCTTCACCTGGGGAAACTTTGTCCTTTGCTGATGATTTAAAGATATCTTGCTGAGACTGCGGCTTATACCTTTCTAAAGTGATATCAAAATTGTTGCATAGTATATCCAACTCAATTTGCTTGGCTTTCATTTCTGCTAGCTTGCGGTTGGCTTTAGTATCGGTAAAACCCGTTGATAAATAATGACGTTTACCCCCAAAACTAAAAACTAGCTGTAAACGCTCATTAGAAGTTTTGATTTGGACAGTACCTTTACTTGCTTTCTTGTTGGATTTTTGAGAACCCACAAGTGACTCCTGGATTTACAAGTGAAGACAAAGAGAAAATGCGATCGCTGGTTTTCTCTATTGCCTTTGCTGGACTTGAAATCAGTGCGCTCTGATTTACCCCAACTTTACCCCAATAAATTGTCCAACCTCGCCCAAAAATGTCCAACGCGGGGGTAAATTTACACCCAACTTACACCCCTTGAATGGCTGAAATGGGGTTTTAGCGGCATTAAAAAACCCCTACAAGCTATAGCCTGTAGGGGTTTTGTAGTTGATGCCAGGAACGAGACTTGAACTCGTGACACGAGGATTTTCAGTCTGACTTCAACTACCCCACTACAGTACTTTCACCCTTTTCACACTCTCTTACCCCCATTTTACCCCCAATTCTACTGACTGTTCGGACTAACTAAGAAATCAGTCCTCCCTCTAAATACGTTCGCAATTGAAACCGAACTCATATTGAGTCCAATTTTTGCAAAATTAAACTGTCAATCGTTGAAGTTTTCAGCAATTAATTTGGTGGGTAAATAGAGTTTCAGAGGATACTGCAAAAAAGGTCGAAAACCATATTTTTGGTAAAAACCTACCGCATTTTCGTCTATTGCTTCTACTACAACAGCTAACGATGCAACCTGGGACGTAGCATCTAAAACTCTTTTAAGAGCATCAATTAAAACCAACTCGCCCATACCTTTACCTTGATAAGTTTGGTCAACGGCAAGACGACCTAGTAAAGTCGCGGGAAGTAAAGGATAGCGCGGTACAGTTTTTGCGAAGTCTTCACTTAAACTAGCGACATCGACTGTATACGAGGAAAGTGTGTAGTAAGCAATAATATCAACATTCGGGGAATCAATTAAAACAAAAACTGTAGAAACTTTTTTCTTCAGTTCCTGGGATGCTTGTTTGCGTATGTAGTTGTCTAAACTATCGTTTCCACTGACAAATGCCGAACGGTTATGCTTCTTCTTGTCAAGCAATTCAATCGTTAATGCCATTGCTTTCCATTACTTGCTTGTAACGTGAAGTTGCTTCTCTCAAAGCATCCGACGGTTGAGAAGGGTTTAAAATAGCTTCAACAAAAGCTTGTGCATCCTCTGTACTTAATTTTAAAGTTTGTTGCTGTTCGATAACTTTACACGCAGCTGCTTGAACGCTGGCTATGACGAAATCCGTTAAGGTTACTCCTTGTAAATCAGCGGCTTTCTGCCATAAAGCTTTGATTTTTGGATTCACGCGAGCTTCTAAACGAGCCATTGATTTCGGAGCGTTACTGTTGCTCATCGATTACGTCGAGTTAGTTAATTCTTATATTATATACGGCAAATTGCCGTATTGACTAAAGTAGTTTTTATCTGCCACGAGCATAATCGTCTAGGTGAGTAGTAGTGGTTTTATGAGTGTTGTATTACCACATTAACCTAAATCGGATAATGTGGTGAAATGCTTTTGCTGTAAGCGTTATAGCGATAATGGGGACGCTATTAATAGTGCAACTGACGATACGCCTTCGCGCAGCCACCCTCCGGGTTTATGGGATTTTTGACTCTTTCTTTGAAAGGCAATCTAGCAAGCTTTAAATATTGAAGCTTACAGTTTGACTAATACACTTATTAACTAAACACTAATATTAAAACTAAAGCAAAGTAGTATTTGTGTTTTACTTTTGGGAGTGAAATTAAAAAACTTTAGCGAAACATACAGCAGATTACAAACAATCCAACATTTTGTCGAGATATTTTTGTAAGCACAATAATCAGCAAATTGAGTGCTAATTTTGCGTTGTAAGTCAACAAAAATATAAACACTCACGCCAATGAAGTTATTCCTTGCACAATTTATTTTGCGTGAGTACTTATACAGATTTTTGAAACCCATTAATGCACCAACCAATTTTGCTTTTGTTGAATAATAGCGGTTTATTAATTAGTCTGGTTTGATACTGTATTCACAGCAGGATTGCCGAACACCAGTACACCATCTTCAATAGCCCCATGACGAATCATTTTTTTGTCCTGCTGGTAGCTCTGCGGGGCGATCCAAGGTTCGCGATCGCCCCTCCGGGGCGCGTGCCGATCGCCCTGCTTTGGCAATGAATGCAACGCACGCTGTATGTAGCCAGAAGAGAAATTCTCAATCAAAGGATGTGTCGGCATATTCCGGTCTTGATCTCGCAGGCGCGGCGTACATTGGTGAGTATTGGTTTTATCCATATGATTAAGAATGCGGCAGACATATTCCGCAATCAGATCGGCGCGAAGAGTCCAGGAAGCGTTGATATAGCCAAAAACCGAGACTAGGTTCGGTACGTCCGAATACATCATACCCTTGTAAATATAGGTATCCGCAAATTCCACTGGTTGACCGTCAATGGTAAATTTCACACCACCGAGTACCACAATATTAAGTCCCGTCGCAGTGACAATGATATCGGCTTTCAGTTCCTTACCCGATTCTAAAAGTATGCCCATTCCCATTCCCACCGTTCAACACCAAATCGGTAGTCAATCCCATCGGAATTGGTCGCGTTGCAGCCACTAAGGAGGCATTTTCCGATTTAATCCTGGGGTATCTATTGCGAATAGTGCGTAGTTACCATTAGTTGCAACTGGGTTCAATCCCGCAATACTCGGTAGAGCATCACCCGTAACTTCTGCACTTACCAGTACAATACCTGTAGAGGTAGATTCAATTTCACCATCTCTTAACCCAAAAGTATATCTATCAATTCCTTCACTTGAATTACCGCTAATTGTTGCACCATTCCACCCTACAGCACCACCCAAATCGCTGAGTATGCTCGTTACTTCCGGAGTCGTACCATAGCTAATTGCGCTACCACTACTTCCTGGATTCCCGGTGACGATAGTAAGTCCCGAATCACTATAACCATAGCGTCGTACATCCCCAGTAGATAAATTCCTCGCTGCAACCAAGTTCCCATCAAGATAATCGTAAATAACTTGCGTTCCATCAGGAGCAATAACTTGTTTTAATAAACCTTGCTCCGAGTTGACAAACTGCACCGTTTCCCCACTAGAACTCGTAATCCCACTATCGCTGTAAACTAAACTAATTCCATTTGGTGCAATTTGCTCAGTAATTCCTTTTGAGCTATCAATTAAATATTTCGTTCGCTTTGTTCGTAAGTGGGTTTCCAGTTGAATTCTCCGGTACGGGTATCGAATGATGCTCCCGTTGGGAAGTTGTCAACCGACGAGTAAATAACGTTTTCAAAGTCGTAATCAACAGCGTTGAGGTTGAATTTCAAGCGTTCATTTTCTCTACCAACTTGGGTGGGTAAAGGAATAATTACGGGTGAACGGTTGGTATTTTCTACTTCTATATATAAGGTTTGCGTAGAAGATTTATTGCCATCGGTTGCTGCAATTACAAATTCGGTGGATTCCCCTTTATTAACCGATGGGTTATCAAAATCAACAATTTCCGGTCCGCGATTTGTATTGTAAACAGTGATAGGTACGGTAACAGTTGTCGTAGCAGCGATAAGCGGAGCTTGACCCCTTCGGGGTATCGCAATCAGGAGCAAGCGAAGCTATCTCCTTTATGAGTAAGCGAAGAGTTAGGGAAACTGTTAATGTAGTCTCCCAAGCGTTCTTTACGATAGAATATTTGTTATTTATTAATTGCCAGATTGTAATTCCGCTTGCAATTGCTGCACTTTTTCTGCCGTTAACCCTGTAATTTTTACAACCATTTCTACTGATAAACCCTCACGTAATGAATTTAGCGCTACTTGCTCTAATGCTTGTTCAGAACCTTTCCTTTGCCAACTTGTAGTAATTTCCATATATTCCTCCCTTTGATCTAATCCCCGCCAGAGTTATTGTTTGAAGAAAGGTTTGTTCTTCTGCTTCATTTAAAGTTAAATAAGTATCAACAAAACCAGAAATTAGTTGCATTCGTGCAGGGTCTAATCTTAAAGTAGTTAACAGCCGCAAACATTCCGCTTTAACGATGGGACGTTCTGAGGGTGAAATATTCATCTTAGCCATTAATGCAGCAGCAACAGGGTTTTGCTGAGTTAAATAATCTCTCCAACTAATTCTATTTAACTGAATGGCTGCAAATTCAAATTTGAGTACTTCCAAATTAGGAAAAGTTACGCGATGTATTTTTGGTTCTGGTCTTAGTGGCTCGTCAAAGGAGAAGATAACTACAGGATAAATTGGTAAATTGTATTTTTCGTAAAGTCTTGCAAAGTATTGAAACATCCGTTTAACAAAATCTTGTTGAGAATAAGATTGAGCTTCAACGTGGATTAAAAAGAAAGTTTCTTGTTGTTTATACTTAACTTTAACCAATAAATCTATAACTTTCTTTTCCCCCGCAGTCACATCTGTGAAAACTTCTTCAGGTAAGAATTGAATTGAGTTTTTATCGATGTCGGAGGCAATCTCAGGAAGAAATAACTCGATAAATTCGATGAAAAATGTAGAAATCAATTCTTTAAATAAGCGGTCGTGATTAATAGCCATCATACTTAAAGAAGTAGTGCTTAATTATCGTATTCTTAAATGAAGCCCTATTAAAAAATAGCATCATTTGAGCAACACACACCGCCATCGTCCATCAATAAAAGCGCTTCTGTTCGCAATCGATTACCAACCCATTCCAATTCAATAGGATTCGTAATTGCTGCATCCGCTATCAATTGCGGTAAATTGGATAACCACTTTTTATAATATGTCCCTGAATAACCAATGATTACTGCTAAAGCTTTACTATTCCTCTTTGTAATATCAGTGAAAACTTTCCATTGCTCGGAAATAGGTACGCTCGCACAAAAATTAATAATCGATGCAACCAATTCTTCTACTTCTTTAAACTCTTCTTTCCCGATATGGACAATATTTTCGACAACATTTAACAAATTAGCGCTCAGTGATGCCGTCTTTTGAGTTGTCGTTGAATTGAAAATTACATTGTCTGAAAAAACTGCATAGTTTTCTGATACAGACTTAGAAACAAGCTGTTCGTCAAGGTTATTGCTCATCTGATCATCACCACTTTCTTGACTTTCTGTCTGATGCTTTTCTTTATACAAGGATGTATCGGTTTCTACATTATTTTTCTGCTGACTATCCGATACCCAGTCCAAGCGTCCTTCAATTAGTGCTTGGCGTAGCGCTACAGCTTCGGCAACTATTTGTTGAGCGCTTTTACCTTCGGAGTCCATCATGCGCTGTAAAGCCACACCAGTTGTTTCGTCATCAATGGGCGGTACCTGGCAGTATCTTTTACCGTTCTTATCCCGTCGCCATATAGTTGGTTTTTCTACCTTGGTTGTTTTAGGCTGGCGAGAAAGTTTGATTAGCGATCGCACTTTCTCTTGAGTAATGCAGCCAATATCAAGAAGCTGTTCAATTACCGAGGCGTATTTTTTATTCTGTTTGGACAGTAGAAATAAAGTATCTGGCTCGACTTCGGCTAAATCAAGAGGTGAGAATTTCTCAAATGTTTGAGCAACCTTGAGATATTTCTTATCTTCCTTCTCCCATCCCCATTCTTGTAATAATTGCTTGTACGAAGAGTGAGATAGCTCTAATTTTTGTTTTGCCAGGTAGAAAGCGTTGTGCAGGATATTTTGAGTTGCTTTACCTAAAGATTCAGTTAAGTTATGTTGTTTTGATGTGGTGATGACCATTGGTAGATGCCCTTCAGGATAAGTAAGCGAACAAGAGCCAGCCATTTCCGCAAAGGAAACGACTGGTTAAAAAAATCTATGCGGCAGCGAATGCGTTCATTTCAACGATGAACATGACTGCATCTTTACTGTTTTCAAAGCGCGGCTTCAGTGAATAACTGCATGGCTGGGATATCCATAAATCATTGGCTGTATCTTGTTCAAAGGTTCCTAGTAACAGTGAATCCCGCCACACTCGGTATACTCCACTTTCAACTGAATCTACTTCTACGCGACTAAGAATTAACTGTTCGCTCTGCTTAGAGAGAAGTTGTTCGATTTGGAGTTGATTCTCCGAGTCACAACTTGAATGTAGTAGACAACGGGTATTCGATTGCACTATACTTGGATCAAACATATTTAAATTCTCCATCCAGAGGATTTAGCAGAAGCAGACGCGATTCCGCCAAGAATTAGAGCGCCTGCTTTTGTTTTGCTTTTGTTTCACTCCATGAATATATAACGAAGTGAACAATAGTGTCAAGCGGCTGGTTAAACTTTTTTTAAATTAAGTAGTGTTAAAATGTCGTGTAAATGAACCACTTTACAGCTATGAGTAAGACAAAAGACTTTGGAGTTTTGTTAGAAGATGTTACGGTAGATACCCCACTACCAAAAGCGAAATCGTTTAGAGTCAGTTACCAAGGACAAATTTTTCGTTGTAGAGAATATAATTCCAGAGGTAACAAATATTTTTACTTGGAAAAAAATCACCAGTATAAAAAGCTAACTCAATTTCTTGGCAAGCCAGAAGAGTTGAATGCCGTATTGATAAAAGAAGCAGCGGAAAAAATACTCTTATTGATGGAAAAACGTGAAGCAGAGTTTGAAGCGGAGGTAGAAACTGAAAAAGACCTTCGTACTATAGTTATGGAATTACAAGCAGAAGTAGCACGCTTGAGTAAAAAAGTGGATTCTTTACAAGCTGGATGATAAGGATAGTAAAATAGTCCTTTGCAGTTATTACATACACAGTCAAAGATTAGTTGAAACGATTGCTCAAGTTAACTTTTTAGAAAAAATCAGCATTAAAATGTCAATCTTTTAAGTCTGGTCGTAATTTTTAATATTTTATGGTACTCTTTGCTCAACTCACAGCCCTCGTATAAACAACATTCGCCCCATTATTAAAGGTAATATTTCCCTTAGCAGCAATAGTACCGTACAAAGTAGAATTATTATTAAACGTAAAATCACCCACACTGCTGATCGAACCTCGACTATTCAACGCAGCATTAAATGCAATTCTACCAGCACTAACCACTTGCAAATTATCAGAACCATTAATACTCGTCGTCGCACCATTGAAATTAATACTACCGTTGGTACTTCCCGTAGCTAACATTGTAGAACCAGTAAACCTGGCTTGAGAGTTCATATTAATAGAACCAGAAGCAAACACAGATAGATTTGTTGCCCGTACCCCAGATAAATTAATATTACCGTTATTAGAAATCAACACCACATTATTAAAGTTGTGATTGCTGCCGTTAAAGTTAATATCCCCGTTATCTACAGTAATCACATAATTACTAATGTTAATATTATCAGGAATATTTAATCCCCCACCCGTAACTCTTACAACTCGTGGATTTGATGCAGTACCCGGTGCTGGGAACTTGTTAGCCCAATCTTGTGAATTATTCAAAGGATTTTGACTGGAATTAAAGGTAACTGTTGATGTACCACTCGGAATTACACTATCTAATTTCTGCTGTTTTAAATCCCCATAAGCTGGAATATCAATTATTTGTTGTTCTACTACTTGTGGGGGAACTAAATTAGTATATTGGTTATTGTTCGCATTGATGGTAGTGTAATTCGGAGCAACAGTAACGGCATTATCTACTAGTATCAACTTACCAGAGCTATTACGTAAGGGATTACCATTTGCATCCTGCTTTGCTGGTAGGGTAATATCGCCATTAATCGTAAATCCCTTGGCTGCGTATATTAAAGCATCGTCATTCAGATCGAGGGGATTACCATCTAAATCTCCACCGTTGTTGATTCTAACTTGCTTCTCGCTGCGTATTGCATACTTGGGTGCAGTTGGTATTGCTTGGACTGCAAAAGTTTGTTGAGTTGAAGCACCGTCGGAGTCGGTAACGGTAAGTGTTACGGTGTAGTTTCCGGGTTGAGCAAAGATGTGGTTAACTGCTGCACCTGTTTGTGTTTGGGAACCGTCACCAAAGTTCCAATTTAGGGTCAGTGTATCGTTCCCTGGGTCGGTAGCTGTGGCGCTAAATGTTGCCGTATCTCCAAGATTAACTGTGGTATTCCCCGTTATTTGTGTAATTGTGGGTGCGACGTTATTAACTTGTACTGTCAACGTATCGGTTGTTGCTGCACCGTCCGAATCGGTAACTGTTAAGGTAACGGTGTAATTTCCGTTATCTAAATATTTGTGGTTGACGTTATTACCAAATTGTGGGTCAGTTCCGTCACCAAAGTCCCAAGTATATGTAAGAGTATCATTACCTGGGTCGGTAGCAGTGGCGCTAAAGTTAGCAGTATCTCCTTCGTTAATATTAGTATCGCCGGTTATTTCACTAATTATAGGAGCAGCGTTATTAACTACGACGGTAAGCGTATCTTGTGTTGCTGCACCATCCGAATCGGTAATTGTTAATGTAACGGTGTACGTACCTTGTTGACTGTAATTATGAGTCGGTTCCAAGATATCAGTTGCGGTATTACCATCACCAAAGTCCCATTCTATGGTATGAGTATCTAGGATACCGGGGTCAGTAAAGTTACCGTTGAAGGTGATTGTGCTTCCTTCTAAGGTAATTTGATTGTCACCTGCATTCACTACAGGAGCGACGTTATCAACATTTACAGTGAGTGTTTCTTGTGTAGTTCCGCCAGTATCGTTGGCTACGGTTAATGTAACTGTATACGTCCCGTTATCGGCGAATTGATGGTTGACAGTTTCACCAGACACTGTATCGGAATTATCTCCGAAGTCCCAGGTGTAGGTAAGTTCATTGCCCGTTGCTGTGGCATTGAAGTTGGCAGTTTCCCCTTCATTAATATTAGTATCGCCAGTTAGTTCGGTGATTGCTGGTGCGGCGTTGTTGACGGTTATTTGTAAGGTGTCGCTCGACGTACCACCGTCTTTATCGGTAACTATCAGCGTTGCAATGTAGCTTCCAGGTGCAGTGTAGGTGTGGGTGGGAGCGAGGATTTCTTGTATTACCGTACCGTCGCCAAAATCCCAGTTAATTGTATGAGTATCTAAGATACCGGGGTCAGTGAAGCTACCGTTGAAGGTAATTTCTTGATTTTCTATTGTTGTTCGATCATCTCCCGCATTAACTGTTGGTGCAATATTATTTACAGT
>JBHJOU010000899.1:0-2137 GCA_050329355.1 Rivularia sp. (in: cyanobacteria) | reverse complement strand
TTACCAGGATTTACAAGGTATTTGGCGGATAAGTGGCAAAATTGGGAATATAAGATTAATTTCAGGATTTTATACTCGCATAGACCAAGTATTTATCATTTGGGGATTAATATGCACGGGAATCTTTACCACAGCGCAATTTTTACCCGTTAGTTGGGCTACCCAAGCAATTTTATGGACAACACTTACCGTTATCGGTAGTGCAATGATGATTGCATTTACCTGGTTTTGGGTAAGTGTGGAACGTTTACGGTGGTTGATATACGCTTGGATGATTTTAATGTTAAGTGGTGTTGTTTTAACTGATGCGGGAATTTTTCTCGGTTGGGGAGAAGTATTGATGCGTCTGTGTCCCTTATGGTTGGGGTTGAGCGCAGTTGGTTATATGATTACAGCATGGGCTGTTAAATCCCGTACTTTTGTAATTACCGCAGCAATTCATTTATTAGGAATTTTGCTTTTACCCTATTGTGGTGGTAAACAATTTCTTGCTACTGGTTTAGTGATGGGAATGAGTTTACTACTTTTAGCTGAGCTTCAGTGGGAAATGCGTCCTCCGATTAATTATGATGTATTAACATCAGAACAAAAGGAATTTAACAAACAGCAAAATTTACGTCGTCAACTAGTATAAACCCGGTTTGTAGGTGAAGCGGCGTAAGTTTTGAATTTGAAAAATCTAAAGAATAGTATTATTGAGTTACACAAAAAAATCAGTGGTTTAAAATTAGTTTTAAAATTACTTTTGACCACTGATTTATTTATGAACTGATATCAAATCCGTTGGTATCGGAATTATATATTTGTGAACGCAGAGGGACACAAAGGTAAGCGCAGAGCGACGCAGAGTTTTTTCTTATCCCTTGTGGAAATTTGATTTTTTAGGAGAGGGTTATAGATTAAATAATTCCAATATAAGCGGAAAAGATATGATTAATTTGTTCTGATCTTAATTACCAAGTATCGGCTGTTCTACTTTTATAAACTTCACCCGTAAATGGTTGAACACCACTGTTAGGATAAGCATCATCATTGGGAGCAAATATTCGCATTACTGCTTCCGAAATATACTGAGCAATATTTGAAAGTGTTTTGGAAATAAACATAAAGGTAAACTCCTAAACGTTTTCATTTTTTAAACTTGATATCTTTACTTTAATTCTTAAATCAGCAATTAATTAATATTTTCAATATATCGAAAATATTCGCAATACTTCTTCAAAGGTTAAAGGTTAACTGTCCGAGATCAACTAACCCTTGACATTATTTATGGTGAAAACTACCATAAATACAAATAGGTTTTGCTAAGGTGCATTTGAATGACAACTTTGTTTAACGTTGATAGGTCTTTATCGGAGCAATTAGGCTTCTCTAGTGGCGACTATAGCTTGCTGACAGATTTGTATCAGTTGACAATGGGGGCTTGTTATGCAGGTGAAGGTGTAGAGCAAAAACAAGCTTGCTTTGAATTGTTTACCAGAAAATTGCCGGAAGGGTTTGGTTATTTGATTGCAATGGGATTGGAACAAGCGCTAGAGTATTTAGAGCAATTCAGCTTTAGTTGCGATCAAATTGAGGCTTTACAAGAAACGGGAATTTTTGCATCAGCTCCTCCGCAATTTTGGTCATTATTAGAGTCGGGAAGATTTACCGGGGATGTATGGGCTGTTCCTGAAGGGACTGCGGTATTTGCCCTCGAACCGTTGTTAAGAATCGAAGCTCCATTATGGCAAGCACAATTAGTTGAAACTTACTTGCTCAATACCTTAAATTATCAGACATTGATTGCCACAAGAGCAGCGCGATCGCGAAATGCTGCGGGAGAAAATACAACATTGCTGGAATTCGGTACCAGAAGAGCATTCAGTCCCCAAGCATCGCTGTGGGCTGCCAGAGCTGCTTTAGCGGCTGGATTTGATGCAACATCAAATGTGTTAGCCGCGCTACAACTTGGTGAAAAACCTAGTGGTACAATGGCTCACGCTTTAGTCATGGCATTATGTGCATTAGAAGGTAGTGAAGAGCAGGCTTTTACAGCATTTCATCAATATTTCCCAGAGGCTCCATTGTTAATCGATACTTACGATACAATCGCTGCTGCACGTAAGTTAGCAAATATGGTTAAAGCTGGAGAAAT
>JBHJOU010000303.1:0-2012 GCA_050329355.1 Rivularia sp. (in: cyanobacteria) | reverse complement strand
GGAATATTAGTTTACAAAGTGAATTTCATATGACCAACGATAGCTATCTTTTTTACCAAGATAGTAAAACTGGAATGATGCCTTTATATGAAGGTAAAATGATTCATCAATTTAACCATAAATTTGAAAAACCGCGTTACTGGATTATTGAAAAACAAGGAAGAAAAGCTGTACTTGGAAGAAAAGAAGATAAAAGACAAAAAATTGACTATCAGTATTATCGACTTGGATGCCGCAAGATTGCTAGAAATACAGATTTAAGAACTATGATTGCGACAGTTATCCCTCCAAACTTTCATGCCGAAAATTTTCAATCTGTTCGTAATTATGATAATGAAGGAAATCTTCACATACCTGGTAATGTAATGCTTTATCTTTGCGGAGTATGGAACAGCTTCGTTTTAGATTATTTATTGCGTCTGAGAGTAACTGCTAATGTGAATTTTTTCTACATCTACCAACTACCAGTTCCCCGTTTAACCAAAGCCGACAAATACTTTACCGAAATAGTACAACGCGCTGCGAAACTCATCTGTACTACACCAGAATTTGACGAATTAGCTTTGGAGACGCTAAATTTAACATCTCTACAATGTGGCGTTACCGACGAAACACAACGCGCTCAACTCCGAGCAGAGCTTGATGGAATGATTGCTCATCTTTACGGATTAACAGAAGGTGAATTCGGATATATTCTGTCAACTTTTCCTATCGTAGCGGAGGAAACTAAACAAGCTGCGTTGTCAGCTTATCGGGATTTGGTTGCCGTTAAACTTGTTTCTTGAAAGAAGATGAACCGCACTAACCCGGGTGATTGGGAACATAGGTAATGGCGGTTGAAACCGCGTTTACACAAACAAAACCCCACGAAGGTGGGTTTAATGTTACCATTATTGAAGATGTGTTATTAATTATCAAGTATTTTGTGCTGGAATTTTCGCGAGTTTAAACACCGCTTCAACAGTGAATTGTAAACCTTCAAATAAAGATAGGACTTACGCAATTGTCACAATATACGGGTGGTGCGTGACGCTACAAGTCTTATAGAACCGTTCAAACTTTTTCTAAACTACAGCACCCTACAAGCAAAATGTGCCGGTTGCGTAAGTACTTATTTATAATAAAATCATTACAGGGATAAGGTAATAAAGAAATGACATTATCACCTCAGTTATCTTCAAATCTTAGTTTAGAAGAGTTTTTAAAACTACCAGAAACGAAGCCTTCTAGTGAGTATATTAACGGTAAAATCTCCCAAAAACCAATGCCACAGGGACAACACAGCACATTACAAAGTTTTTTGGTCACTAGTATTAATGAGATTGCTCAACCACAAAAGTTAGCTTACGCATTTCCTGAGTTACGTTGTACATTTGGAGGAAGGTCAATAGTTCCTGATATTGCTGTGTTTGAGTGGGAAAGAATTCCTCTTGATCAAACAGGTAAAATTGCCAACCGATTTGAAATTACCCCAGATTGGACTATTGAAATTCTTTCTCCAGAACAATCTCCAAACCGAGTTATTCGTAACATTACCTTTTCTATTCAAAATGGTACAAAATTAGGCTGGTTTCTCGACCCCGATGATGAATCAATCATGATTTTTCAACCCGATCGATTACCGGAAATCAAACAAGGAAAAGGTATTTTAACAGTATTAGATGTATTCAAAGATTGGAATTTATCGGTCGAGGATGTTTTTAGTTGTTTGAATTTTAAGTAGGTCAGCACAGAAAATTATCATTGAGACAAGGCATTCATGCATTTATGCAACAGTGTGATGGCGGTTGAAACCGCGTCTACACAATCAAAACCCACCTTCGTGGGTTTAATTCAAGTTAGTCCGCGCAGGCGGACTTTGCCTCTGTAGTTGCGGTTTTAACCGCCAGATATTTTGAAAAATTTATTATTAACTAAGGTTAAAGTTCAAAGGGAACGCGATCATTACCAATCACTCAATTAACTGTCAACTCTCAACTCCCTATTCCAAAATCAACCAATGCCCGTCATTA
>JBHJOU010000202.1:0-2068 GCA_050329355.1 Rivularia sp. (in: cyanobacteria) | reverse complement strand
CAAACATCACGACTGATACCCGGTATTTCATCCACCGGACGTTCTGTTAACCAAAACGCTAATTTTTCGCTTAACCTTTCCTCTTGTTCACTGGGTAAAGTATGGGGAGTAACAATTACTTTCGGGTCATAAAGCGTCACAGTCGAATTAGAAGTACCGAAATCGATCGCAAACCAACCAGGATAAGTTATATCAGATTTTGGCGAAACAACTGATGAAGAATGATTAAGAATAGGGGTTTCACTAATTATATCTTGATGGCGATCGCCCTGTTCTTCGGAAGCTGACAAATTTCGCAAACGAGCATTTTCCACAGCAAAAGTCCAAATACTACAATCACCCGTAGCGGTTTTCTTGACAGATAAAACAGCTTTATCAGTATCATCAGAATCGAAATATTCCACAGTTACCCGCAAAGTTAAATTAATCCCTTGTGGTAAAGATTCATCCCAGATACAATCACTTTGTCTCAACCGCTGTGGTGAATTTAATTTAAGTAATCTATTAGTACTAAAACTGACACTTTTATAAGCCGATTCTATTTCTTTCCCTAACTCTTCAGGTTCTCCCAAAACGGTAATTTCAATCGAAGAAATAAACGGAAAATTAGGGCTATCAGCCGGTTTAATTTCAATCACCGGCAATAATAAAAGTGAAGAATCTGTTTCTTTAGTACGTAATTGATAACGACTAAAAAGTTCAATTTTTACAGGCATTTTGAAATTTTGGATTTTAGATTTTGGATTTTGGATTGAAGTTTAGGAGTTAGGAGTAGTAATGTAGAGACGTAGCACTGCTAAGTCTATCAGTATTTATGATTTCCAACCTATTAATTACTAATTATTATTGTTTATTGTTCATTGATTGATTATTCCGGATAAGAAATAACAGTAATTCGCTTCATCGTATCCAACCAAGCTGGAGTTGATGCAGAAGTTGTTTCTTCCGCCGAAGCAATATATCTTAATAAAGGTTCGTGTTTGGATTTTAAAAGCTCTTGTAAACTATCGATAATTTCCTTCAAAGCCATTGAAAAAGAACCTTTAACTTGCTTCGTCAATTCACTAACGTATTGAATTAAATGTAACCCTGCACTTGCAGTAATTTCATCACGCAGTCGCAGAACGGCGATTTGATGATTAAATGGTCTTGGGGGTGCAGGAAATTGCTTATTAGGACTCCAATCGAATATTTGTCCTTTTTGATGTTGTGCATCTTTCCTAGCTAAAGGAAACAAATTATCGGCATTAATTGGTGCTACACTACTAGCCAAACCACTATGCTGAATAATTAAATTTTGCCATTTATTAGTCGGATCAATAGCCCTTAATAAATATCGAAATAAACGAGTTTCCCTCTTACTAAACTTCTCCTCAATCCGCTGCTCCATTTGCGGTTGGACAATTTCTTTAATCTTATTCCGCTCTAACTGTACTTCAACAGATAACTTATTAAATAAATCCTTTACCGTTTCCGCAGTTCGCTCGTGAGCAAAAGACTGCATTTCATTGATAGTTTTCACAAAAGAATTATAGAAATCATCACTTTGAGTAGGAATTGCATCCTCTTCTTGATCTTCCTCAAAGATACTTTCACTCTTAGTAAAACTAATAGTACCGTTTTTAGTGCGGTCAAATAATAAAGTCCACTCACTCCACTCAAAAAATATCTTATTAGTTAACTCATCCTTAACAACATCACTCAAAGTTAACCCAGTCCGATTTTTTAACATCGGCTGTTTTTCTAAATCTTCTTGAAAATGCCGATATGTCGTCACCAAATTCTCAATTTTTTCCCTTAACTCCAAAAATGCCGGATTTTCCACCACCGGAATATAAGCGGGAATCTCTTCCAATACAGCCTTTAAATTATTCTGCTCCTTCAACACAGTCTCCGCAGCTCTTTGAGTATCTTCCACCAACTGCTTCATACCATGTTGTCCTAAATGTTCTTTCAATAGCGATCGCAATCTATTGATTCCCCCATCTTCAGCATAATCGCTCAATTGTTTGTGTAAAGGACTCGAAGTCGGTAACATTTCCCCCAAACGTCCCCACTTCTCCCGTAA
>JBHJOU010000519.1:0-13259 GCA_050329355.1 Rivularia sp. (in: cyanobacteria) | reverse complement strand
ATTCGGATTCTGCTTACAGGCTTTACTGATGTCGAAGATTTAGTTGATGCGATTAATTCTGGTCAGGTATTTCGGTACATTACTAAGCCTTGGAAACCAGATCAACTGCGTTCGCTGGTGGATCAAGCTACCCAAATTTATCGGTTAGTCAAAAAAAGAACTTTAAGTTTACGCCGTTCTCTGAGGCGAGAATCTTTAGTTAATGCAGTCACAACAGCGATTCGGGAATCTCTAGATTACCCTAGTATGCTGCAAAAAATTGTGTCAACAATTGGGCAAACTTTTGAAGCGACTTGTTGCGTACTTAAACCGATTGAAGGAGAACAATTAGCATCAGAGGAGTTTTTCTACCAGGATCATAACGCTGTTGCTGAAAATTGCCGATTTAATCCCAGTACTTTAATTGAAAAAGTTCTTGTTAGTCGTAATTACGAATTCGCAGAACTTACTTCTGATAATGGCGAAATTTACCAGCAATTAGCTGTACCGCTGATTTATCAACAAGATTTACAAGCAGTATTGGCTCTCCATCAACAGCGATGCGATACCCAAAAAGCAACTCTGGGAACTTATGGCAATTGGCAACATGAAGATATAGAACTAATTTCTGGTGTTGCGGAACAAGCTGCATTAGCTCTTTCTCAAGCAAAACTTTATCAGAATCTCCAACAAAAGCAAAAACAAATTCATGCCGAATTGGAAGTTGCCCGGCAAATTCAGCACAATTTGCTACGCCAAACTTTACCTGAAATCGAAGGAGTCAGGGTACAAGCTTGCTGCTATCCAGCACGGGAAGTTGGGGGAGATTTTTTTGAAGTTTTTGTTCATCCCAAAGGCGATTTATGGTTGGCTGTAGGTGACGTTTCTGGTAAAGGTGTTCCTGCTGCACTATTCATGGCTAGTGCAATATCAGTATTGCGTCGAGAATTATCTCAAGAAACGCCTCCAATGCCAAACATAGTCATGAAAAATTTAAATCAAGCTTTAGGCGATGACCTGGTAAGCAATAATTATTTTATTACTTTGGTATTGGCTCGATATACGAGCGCCACTAAGCAATTAGTGTACGCTAATGCCGGTCATATTTACCCAATAGTTTGCTCACAAAAAGATTCTCACTTAGACGAACCAAATTTTCTCCAAGTACGTGGAATTCCTTTGGGTATATTACCCAATTGGGAAGCAAATTTTGGGGAATTAATTCTTACTCAGTCAGATACTTTGCTACTTGCAAGCGATGGAATTACTGAAGCTCAAGTTTCAATCACAAGTAATTTGAGTAAAGAATTATCTAATGTAGAATCGTCAACACGTTCCATGCTTAACCAAGAAGGACTTTGGCAATTATTGCTTGAACAAGAAAAACCACTTAGTTTGAACAAATTGCTCAACCGCATCCATCTTGATACCGAAGTTCAAGAAGATGACCAAACTATACTTTCACTGGAGATTTTATAAACTATGAAAAGCGAGCTTCACGTACCAAGTGACTTGAAGTTTTTAAGCATTGTGGAAAGCTGGCTGCTTGGATGTTTACAAGCGGAATTAGGAGAATCGGTTGATTGGACTCGACAATCAAATCGTTTACGCTTAGTTTTAGTCGAAGCTTACTCGAATGTAGTGCGTCATGCTCACAAAGAAAAACCATCTGCCCCAGTTTTGATTCGTTTGGAACTAAAAAAAAGAGATTTAGCTTTAGAAGTTTGGGACAAAGGTGACGGTTATGATATGTCTCATTATTCTCCTCCCAGTCCTATAGAAAAACAAGAAGGTGGTTATGGCTGGTTGATTATGAACCGTTTAATGGACAAGGTAGAGTATGAATTACAAGTTAATGGCGGTAATTGTCTGAAGTTAGAAGCTAGTTTGCCAGAAACAGTACAAGAAGTTTAAGAAAAAGTTCAAAATTAATTTAACTTAATTTAACTTAATTTAACTATAGTTCGTTCTTACTCCGTTAAGTTGACAAACTTTTTTATATATTAGAAGTCGGGTTTTTCGGATAAATATCGTACAGAAAACGGCTAACAAGTAGACTTTTTTACATAGAGACTCAGGGTTCCTTTGCATTTCAAAGTCAACTTCTGGTACTTTTCTAGTATAAACATGATAAAAACCCGACTTTTCACCCGAAAAAGTTAAAAATACTTCAGTAAGATAATAACTTTTACTAAGTTTATTTGATTAATAGCTGTGAATTATCAAATAATTAAATAATGGCTCTATTTTTTGATCGGTAAATTCACCCCGGTCAGAATCATTTGAATACCTTACTGTAGTTATTAACGATGCCTATGCAAGCCTCGTTTTGTCTTTCACCGCGCTACCGATTAGATGATCAGTTACCTTGGTTAGAGGGAATAGATCCCAGCCGTCATTATTGGATTAAGGTAAATAGCGATCATAATTTAACAGTGGCAATTCCCGGATTACTGACTTGTTCTATGGATGAAATGAAGCAGGCAATGAAAAAGTTTCGCTCACTTCAACCCGGAGAACAAATAAATTTAATCAGAGCTGCGAGTACTTGTAAAATCTACTGCATTAGTCTCAACTGTTACGCAATCGAAGCGGAAATAAATAATGCTTTAGTTTGGCATTTATTTGACCAAGAGACATTGGATAGTCTACTAATGAGCGCTCATCCAGACTGGCAATGTGCGGCTGCCGATATCGAATTAGGACGGAGATTATTAATACGTTCCTTAGAGCGAGCAACAGCAAACAAAAGTTAGTTATTAGTTATTAATGGTTTTTGGCTGTTAATTATCAAAAAAACCTGTTTAATATGCTTAATCTTCGCTAATTTTCAAGTATTACCGCCGTAAGGAAAGTAATTCTTGAGGAGAAGCTAAAAGTTTGATTTTTACATCCAAAATTTGCAGATTTTGATTTAAAGCAAACACCCAAGATACATTGACACCAAACCAAGGAGTTTCTACCTTACCTACAACTTGAATTTGGGTTAGGTTGTCTTCTAGAGTTTCGCTCACACCTTCACGAGGATAAGCTTTAATATCAATTGCTTCCTTGCGTAAATAGCTTAAAATCGCATCTCTCCCGGTAATCCCAGATTCAAAAGGGGGATGCATTACACCGTCTTCTGCAAACAGCGAAGCGGTTTTTTCGTAATTGCCTGCATTTAAACTTTCAAAATATTGCTGTATAGTTACTTCACTGATTTCTGTAATTTCGGTAGATTTCCATTCAATTGCAGTCATAAAATTAGCTGTATTAGTCGCTGATAAGAAAAAAATATTTACTAATTAGATTTATTAATTAAATAATAATTAAATAATATTTAAATATTATTTAAATAAAATATCAAAGCTAGCTGCTCAGACACGTGCTTCACAAATAATTGTACTATAAATTAAGTAATCAAGTCCTGATTATTCACTTCTGAGTTATCTAACTGCTGCCTACTCCTTATTTAAGCAAAATTATTGCAAGGTGGATAATAGATAATAATCTCCACCCCACAATCTACGGTTATTTTAGATTAAAACAGATAAGTTTGATATCCAGACATAGGGTTGAAAAATTGCCTGTTATCGTCGCAAAATTGAAAAATATAGCTTTCCTTGAAAGCGTTTTAATCAGCTAAAGGATCAACACCCATATCAGTTACAATTTTACGAAGAACAGTAATTTGTTGACCAAAATCAAGTTCTTTGAGAGCTTGCAAAACTTGTGAGCCATCACGAGACAATTGATAATTAGATGGCATTGCGACAACAAAACCTTTAACCATCAACTCTGATAATTCATACCAGAAAGCTAACTTTGTATTAGCGCTGAGAATACCGTAAGAGCGAGCAATTTGGGTATTAGTTTTTGCAGCTAAATCACGCATTACCTGTAGCTGTTCATTGGGAGACATTTGCATGATTTGATAAAGCAAACCTTCCGCTAGCTGTAAACGTGCTGCACCTGTAGCAGCAGGAGTTATAGAACGCCCCATTTCAGTATATGCAAACCAAAGCACCGCTAACTGGTCATCCACCGAAAGGCTTTTGAAAACACTTACAGTGGAATTTACTGCATCAACTAACTGAGTATCGTAGTTGAAAGCGTTAGAAAAACCATTCCGTATTGAATCTGTAGAGAAAGTAATGATAGCACCAACTTTTATAAACTTCGTAGCGAAATATCTATTCCAGGAAGGCTTGGTTTGTATGTTGCCTTACCTTCCACTTGCCATTCTGCATAAAAAGTTAATAAATTGCAAATAAAATTTACAAATATGTTGATTAAGAAATATAAAACAGGGGATCATAATGGTGGTATAAGTTAGGGGTGCGCTTTTCGGGCAAATATTAAAATAAGATAAGTCAATAACCCACACCAAATCATAGATTATGGAGTGGGCTTGTAAGAAACAGTTCTTACATCGAATTGACTAGACCATTGAGCCACTAACCGGTAAAGACTTCCAGATACTTCTCTAGTCTGGATTATCTCTAAGCCTAATTGTTTAGGCGTTGGTTAAAGACAAGACATCTTGTTAGTGGTGGTCGAAGAGACGAATTACTTAGCTCGGAGGGTTATACCATGCAACGAGTAGCAGTTATTTCAAACGAAGGATATCCATTAATGCCGACAAAGCCAAGCAGGGCTAGGCGTTGGCTAAAAAGCGGTAGGGCTATAATTTGGAAAAATAATCTACAAGTATTTGCAATTCAACTTACGACCCTAAGCGCGGGTGTAGAAAGTCAAAAAGTAGTAGTAGGTATAGACCCAGGCAAGTTGTATACGGGCATTGCCGTACAATCAGCAAAATGTACCCACTGGCTTGGACATATTTTTCTACCGTTTCAAAAAGTTAAACAGCGGATGGAGCAACGTGCAATGATGCGACGTGGAAGGAGGGGAAGGCGGATTAATCGCAAACTGCTTTATTCAAAGCGTTCTCATCGCCAAGCTAGATTTGATAACAGACGTTTGGGTAAAATACCACCATCCATAAGAGCTAATCGCGATTTAGAGAAACGAGTATTAAACGAATTGGAAAACGTTTTCCCGCTGTACGAGGTAGTTATTGAAGAGGTTAAAGCGCGTGGCGATAAAGGATTTAGTCCGGTAATGGTCGCCCAGAAATGGCAGTTTACCCGGATAGGTAAAGAATACCGACTTACGACTGTTGAGGGTTGGAAAACGTCACAGATACGGAAACACTTAGGACTTGTTAAACAAAAAACTTCTAAGGCTGATGCTGTGATTTCTACCCACGCCGTAGATGGCATAGCCCTTGCATCTTCTGTTTTTATTGAATATAGCATTACTTCTTTAAAATCTAGAACTTGGGTGGGTCAAGTAGATATTACGCCTTGCCCATTAACAGTTATCCGTCGTCCGCCAATTTCTCGGAGACAGTTACATTTGATGACCTATTCAAAGGGTAGTGTGCGCCGTAAGTACGGTGGAACACTAACCCGTCATGGATATCGTAAAGGTGATTTTGTTGAAGCTACTCAAGGCTCTAAAACAATTAGAGGTTGGGTTAGTGGCGATACTAAAAACCAACTTTCTGTTAGTGATGCTAATTGGAAACGGATTGGTCAATTCTCTGTTCGCAAGACCAATCTATTAAAAAGAAGTTGCGGGCTAATTGTAAACCACAACGCTGGACTGGCTTTCCTCCCGCACCTCCCGATTACGGGTAGGTCTGGGTCTCCAGCCAGAAGAAAAGATGAATCAATTGTCCTCCCTTAGCAGCGTTCAAATTAAAGAAAAGGCGCTAGAGTTAGGGCTTCATCAAGTTGGAATAGCTGCTGCAAACGTTACAGATACTCAGGTACAGAGTTTACAAGCATGGTTAGCGCTTGGATATCATGCTGATATGGAATGGATGGGAAATCCGAATCGTCAAAATATAAAATTAGTTATGCCAAAAGTGCGATCGCTAATTTGTGTTGCCTTAAATTATTACACTCCACATCAGAGACCAGAAGGAAACGAACACGGAAAAATTTCTCGTTATGCATGGGGAAGAGATTATCACAAAGTCATGCAAAAAAAATTGAAAGCACTCTCAATTTGGTTGCAGTCATTAGGTGAAGGAATCGAAACCAGATACTATGTAGATACAGGACCAATTCAAGATAAAGTTTGGGCAGAGCAAGCGGGGATCGGTTGGATTGCCAAAAACGGCAATGTAATTACCAGAGAATATGGTTCTTGGGTATTTTTAGGAGAAATTCTCACAAATCTGGAATTAACTCCAGATACTCCCCATACTCAACACTGCGGTAGCTGTACTCGATGTATTGAAAGTTGTCCCACCGATGCAATTACACAGCCATTTGTAGTAGATGCCAATCGGTGTATTGCTTATCATACGATTGAAAATCGGGATGAAAAATTACCCGAAAATATCGCCGAAAATATGCAAGGCTGGGTTGCGGGTTGTGATATTTGTCAAGATGTATGTCCTTGGAATCAACGTTTTGCTACTACAACCGATGTCGAAGAATTTCAGCCCTACCCTGGGAATATTGCTCCCAAGCTGATAGAATTAGCCACAATCACGAATGAAAAGTGGGACAAGCAATTTACGGCTTCAGCGTTACGGCGAATTAAGCCACAAATGTTACAACGAAATGCCCGTGCTAATCTTGAAGCATCCCGTCAACCCAGAGAATGACCCAGAAAGTAATTATTTTTGATTTTGATGGTACGATCGCCGATACAGTAGATGCCTTAGTAACTATTGCCAATGGTTTAGCTGTAGAGTTTAGTTACGCACAAATTACTTCAGAAGAACTTGTAATACTGAGAAATTTAACTTCTAGAGAAATTTTTAAGTATTCTGGGATTCCTTTATTCAAGATACCTTTTCTACTCAAGAAGGTTAAGAGAGAGTTAAAAAACAAAATTCCCGAACTCAAACCAATTCTAGGAATTCAATCCGCTTTGATAGAACTCAAAGACAACGGGAATAGGTTAGGAATTATAACTTCTAATTCTAAAGGTAACGTTAAAGAATTTCTCAAAATAAATAATATGGATAGTTTATTTGAGTTTATTCATACCGGAGTCACAATTTTTGGTAAAACGACGATAATCAATAACGTTTTAAGGCAAAAACAGCTAAAAACTCAAGAAGTTATATATGTCGGAGATGAAACTAGAGATATAGAAGCTTCAAAAAAAGCCAATATTAAAGTAATTGGAGTAACTTGGGGTTTTAATTCAGAAGAAGCATTAGTAAAACAGAATCCAGATTTTTTAATTCATCATCCCCAAGAGTTAGTCGAAGTTATTAAAAATATTTGTTAGAAAGTGGGCAGTGTCAACTGTCAACTGTCCACTGTCAACTAACAACACTCAAATCATCAGCAGTTAAATTTGAATGAATAACTTCACCATCGCGAAACCAAACAATCCGCCTTGTTTGACGTGCAACTTCTGGTTCATGAGTTACCATTACCACTGTGATTCCCGTACTATTAAGTTCAGTAAAAATATCTAATACTTCTTGAGTTGTGCGAGAGTCAAGAGCGCCGGTAGGTTCGTCAGCTAAGAGTACAACCGGACGATTGACAATAGCACGGGCGATCGCCACACGTTGCTGTTGTCCCCCCGATAGTTGATTGGGTTTATTATTCAAGCGATTTTCTAAACCAACTCGTTTTAAAGCTTCAATTCCCCTATCTCGTCTTTCAGTATTGGCTACATTCGCATAAAGCATCGGTAGCATAACGTTTTCTAATGCTGTGAGTTGCTGTAACAAGTGGAATTGTTGAAAGACAAAACCTAGCTTTTTATTGCGAATATGTGCCAATTGGGTATCATCCATTTGTGCCACATCTACATTATCTAAATAATACTTTCCAGATGTGGGACGGTCTAAACAGCCGATAATATTCATTGCTGTAGATTTACCAGAACCACTTGGTCCCATAATCGAACAATATTCGCCTTCTTCTATAGTTAAATTGACATTCCACAGCGCTTTGACTTCCGTTTCCCCACTACCATAAATTTTAAAAATATCTTCTAAGCGAATTATATTAGCCATTTCAATTTTGGATTTTAAATTTTAAATTTTAGATTTTGGATTGAGCAAAGAAATTTATCTCAGAAATAGTTGTTTGGAGTGGAGTGAGAAGTCTGGTTTATGGTCATGATTGTCTTGTCTGACAGATATTTAATTCTACCCGCATAGCTAATTACCCGCTATCAGATTTTGCCGTATCAACCATAACATTTCACGAGCAGATGCTTGGCACTCACGCTTAGATCAATCGCGCTTTTAATTTGAATAACATGGTGAAGGGGTATGAAATGATGACGCGACTCGTCGGCGACTTCAAGATATTACCCCTCATATCGTTCGATGTGCAGCTAAGGTACTGAGTCAATTTTACTCGCAACGGATTCAACTGGGAAAGATCGATTCTGGAATCGCAGCGATCGCGCTGTTCTGTGGATTAATTTTGTTAACTGGTAATCATCGAGATTTTACTAAAGTGACGGGGCTAGTTATGAAAAATTGGACAGTTTGAATGATAACTAATAGCTGTAGACTGACTATTAGATAACATCTATTGGTTAAAGCAATGTCGTCTGCTTCTAAATCTTCCCTGCGCGAGCAACAACATCCCCTAATTCATCGGTTAGCTGATTGTATCGAAAAAGTTTGGCATCAACATTTGGATTTATCTGCTTATCATTTACCTGCTGAGTTGGGGTATGTGGAAGGTAAGTTAGAAGGTGAAAAATTGACGATTGAAAATCGCTGTTATCAAACGATTCAGTTCCGCAAGCTACACATGGAACTGGCAAAAGTTGGTCAAATGCTGGATATTTTGCATTGCGTGATGTTTCCTCGTCCGGAATATGATTTACCAATGTTTGGTTGCGATTTAGTCGGGGGTAGGGGTCAAATTAGTGCGGCGATCGCCGATTTATCTCCGCTAAGTATGAATGGTGATTTACCGTCTAGTTATAATCATGCTCTCGGTGCGTTACCCACACTGAATTTCTCTCAACCCCGCGATTTACCTGAATGGGGAGATATTTTTTCTAAGTTTTGTATTTTTGTCCGTCCTGGTTCTCCTGAAGAAGAACAAATGTTTCTTTTACGGGTTGAAAATTTTTTAGAAATTCATTGTCAAAATGCTGTTAATGCCAAAACAGTTTCATCGGAAACAGCAAGTAAACTGCTTGAAAGACAATTAAATTACTGTACGAAACAACAGCAAAATGATAAAACTCGTCGGGTTTTAGAAAAAGCTTTTGGTTCTGATTGGGCTGAATATTATATGAACACTGTTTTATTTGATGTTCCTTCATAAATTGCTTCTAATAATTCCACAAACCCGGTTTTTTGAAAAAGTCGGGTTTTTTTATGTGATAAATATTTATAACTAAGTAGGTGGGTAGAAAAATTTAGATTTACGACAATGGAGTAGAAATAAGGCATTAAAGAGCCAGTTTTATATTTAATTTGAACCATTTACAATCAAGTTATTTAGGTATCGAAATAGTATTACTCATCTGTAGATTCTGTTACCTTTTAATTTACGCTGCGAATGTAGAATTTATTTAGCTTAAGTAAAATAAGTAAGTCGGTGAGAATAAACCTAACTATGTAACAGATTGGAAAATCGGCATCTTGCGATTGCTTCATTCCACTTCGTTTGATTCCCAATGACATAGCGTGAATTATTTAAGCCGTTCTACTTATAGTTGTAGAAAACTCAAATATTAGATGTACTAAGTATAAGGAGTCAATATTCAATAATATTTATTCAGCTTATTTTGAATGATTATTTTTAGGTAAATATTACTATTCATGAATCATCATTTATAAATAAATTTAAGTCAAGATTAGTTTAATTAGTTGATTATTGCTGTAACAGATAATATTGCGAATTTGGAATATTTTTTTCAAAAATTGTCATTTAACACAAAAAAGAGGTTAGAAAAATATCAATATTAAATTTCAGATTTGATAATTTTAGCTATTAGTTAACCAGGATAATTTAATCATCATGCAATTTAACAGCTATTACAATTTTTGATGAAATAAACAGCAACTACATAGCATATGTGAGATTATTTATTTTTTAAAATTAGCGGTTTTTTTTAATTTATTGTTAGCGAATCATTGATTATTTTTAACAACTTAAATGCTGGAGATGGAATTAATTATTAGCATTATTTCCCCTCAGCAAAATTAAAAGTATGGAGCAACAAGATATTATGTCAAGGGTGAGTGAGAAACCAGTACCAAGAGAGCGCCCACCTGGTAAATCGATATTGTGGTGGGGTATTGCAGCAGCAGTACCGCTCTTCATTACTGCTGGGGTACTAACTAAAGCGAGAATGGAACAATTCCAAAGTGCTAATACAGAAGTACCAGTAGCGCCAGCAATAACTAGTGTCAATGCAATCGGACGTTTGCAACCTCAAGGAGAAGTGATTAAACTTTCTGCACCAACAGGGATACAAGGTACATCACGGGTAGATCAAATGTTGGTGAAAGAAGGACAAAAGGTAAAAAAAGGTCAAGTTATCGCAGTTTTAGATAGTTTTGCAGGTAGTCAGGCTGCGTTAGAACAAGCAAAAGCCAGAATTCAAGAAAGCCGTGGGAATCTAGCTATTGTGAAGGTGGGTTCACCGCGAGAAATTCAAGCTCAGAAAGCGATTATCGCTCGCTTGCAAGCACAATTAAATGGTGAACAAAAGGCTAATGATGCAACAATTGCTCGCTTACAAGAGCAATTGCGTGGAGAAACTATTTCTCAACAAGCAACAGTAAATCGTTTATCTGTGGAATTAGAAGGACAACAAGATTCTCTCAGAGCAACGGTAGCGAGGGTGCAAGCGGAAGCTAAAAATGCTCAAGTTGATGCCCAACGTTACGAACAATTGTATAGACAAGGTGCCATTTCTCAACAAGAACGGGATAGAAGACAACTTACCGCACAAACTGCAACTCAGCAATTAATAGAAAGTCAAGCTACTCGTAGACAAGCAATAGCCAGTTTACGAGAGCAACTTGCCCAAGCGACAGCAGATAGAGGAAAAACTATAGAAGTACTGCGACAACAACTTGTGGAAGCAGCAGCAAATCAAAATAAAGCCATCACAACTTTACAAAGACAAATAGAAGAACAGAAAGCAAATTTAGATCGACTTGAAGAAATTCGTCCTAGCAACACCCAAATAGCACAAGCTCAAGTTGGTAACGCGATCGCGCAAATGAGAAAAGCGGAAGCGGATATGAAGTTGAGTTATGTAATTGCACCAATTGCCGGAGAAATTTTAGAAATACATACTCAAGCGGGAGAAACCATGAGTGTTGAGGGTATTGCTGAAATTGGACGTACCGATGAAATGATTGTTGTAGCTGAAGTTCCTGAAGCGGGTATTGGTAGAGTGCGTCTTGGACAGCTAGCTTCCATAGTCAGTGACAATGGAGCATTTAGCGGACAACTACAGGGAACCGTGTCTGAAATTGGTAGGAAAATAGGCAAAAAAGATGTACTAAACAACGACCCAGCAGCAGATGTAGATGCCAGAGTTGTGGAAGTCAAGATTTCTCTATCCGAACAAGATTCAGAGAGAGTAGCAGGTTTAACCAATGCGAAAGTGATTGCGACTATTCAGATTTAAAGGTTAAAGGTTAAAGGTTAAAGGTTAAAGGTTAAAGGTTAAAGGTTAAAGGTTAAAGGTTAAAGGTTAAAGGTTAAAGGTTAAAGATTAAAGCTCCTAACTTACAATGCTTTTCGGTTTTATGCTCTATTCCCAATCTAAAATCTAAAATTTAAAATCCAAAATCCAAAATCTTTTATGGGAAAATTACCTCTAGCGTGGTTACAACTTAAGCGTGAAGCTTCTCGTTTAGCAGTAGCATTAGCAGGAATTGCTTTTGCTGATGTTTTGATGTTTATGCAGCTTGGTTTTCGCGATTCTTTGTATTACAGTAACGTTCGTTTTCATCATAGTTTGCAAGGAGAAATAGTTTTAATTAATCGTCAGTCAAGTGCTTTACTGTCGATGAAAACTTTTTCTCAAAACCGGCTTTACCAAGCTCTAGATTTAAAGTCTGTGGAGTCAGTACACCCGATATATGTAGACTATACAAGTTGGAAAAATCCACAAACTGGTATTCCTAGAAATCTTTTAGTTATAGGAATGAATCCACAACAGAATGTATTTGAACTTCCTGGTGTTCAAGAAAATTTAGATAAAATTCAATTACCAAATGTAGTGTTATATGACCGTTCTTCTCGACAAGAGTATGGACCAATTGCAACTCAATTTGAACAAGGTGATGAGGTGACGGCAGAAGTTAGAAGAAAGTTAGTTAAAGTGGGAGGATTATTTACATTAGGTGCTTCATTTGGAGCCGATGGGAATTTAATTACTAGCGATATTAATTTTCTGAGAATTTTCGTAAATCGTCAGCCAGGATTAATTGATATTGGTTTAATTAAATTGAAGCCCGGTGCAGATGCAAATGTTGTTGCTGAACAATTGAAAAGCTATTTAAATACTGATGTTAAAGTTTTCACTAAACAAGAATTTGTTGATTTTGAAAGAAACTTTTGGGCTAGTAGTACGGCCATTGGTTTTATTTTCACTTTGGGAACAATCATGGGTTTTATTGTGGGAACTGTGATTGTTTATCAAATACTTTATACCGAAGTTTCAGACCATTTAGTTGAATATGCAACTCTTAAAGCAATTGGATATTCACATAATTATTTTTTAGTTGTCATTCTTCAAGAAGCTCTGATTTTGGCTGTGTTGGGATATTTACCAGGATTAGCTTTTGCTTTATTTCTATACAAACAAGCAAGAACGGCTACTCTTTTACCAGTTTTCATGAGTAGTAGTAGAGCAATTATGGTACTGATTTTAACTATTTTAATGTGTTTTATATCGGGCATAATTGCCGTCAAAAAGTTGAAGTCAGCCGACCCCGCAGATATTTTTTAATCAGGTCAAAGGTTAAAAGTAAAAGGTCAAAGGTAAAAAACGCCTAAAAACTAACAACTGTCCACTGTCAACTGTCAACTATTAATTATGATGAAAAAAGAACCTGTTATCTCAATTCAGTATCTCAATCACTACTATGGAAAAGGTTCGCTAAAAAAACAGATTTTGTATGATATAAATCTGGATATTTATCCAGGTGAAATAGTTATTATGACGGGACCTTCTGGTTCGGGTAAGACAACTTTACTTAGCCTCATCGGTGGTTTACGTTCGGTACAAGAAGGAAGTTTAAAGTTTTTGGG
>JBHJOU010000711.1:0-9601 GCA_050329355.1 Rivularia sp. (in: cyanobacteria) | reverse complement strand
CGTTTGTCTTGGAAGCAGCTTGACGAATCAAAGCTACGCCAGTATTTTCTACATGGTCTTCTAATTCAATTTCTTTAGCAATGGTCACACCATCATTCACAATCTGAGGAGCGCCCCATTTCTTCTCTAATACTACGTTACGACCTTTGGGACCGAGGGTTACACCCACAGCCTCTGCCAATATGTCCATGCCTTTTTCTAAAGCACGACGGGCATTTTCGTTGTAAATAATTCGCTTAGCCATAGTTTTACGTTTTGTACCTTTTGCTTGACTTTCTTTAAAAAATGTTGTTGTTTATTTCCTTGCCAGTTGCCGTTTAACTAACAACTAACTACTAACCACTAACAACTAGCTAACAATTGCCAGAATGTCCTTCTCAGAAAGCAACACATATTCGTCGGTACCCAACTTAATGTCGGTGCCAGCGTACTTGGAGTAAAGAACTTTATCTCCGACCTTTACATCCATCGACTGACGACCACCATCATCCTTCATTTTACCGTCGCCTACTGATACTACTTCACCTACTTGAGGCTTTTCCTTCGCGGTATCGGGCAAGTATAGACCACCAGCGGTCTTTTCTTCCGAGGCGCTCACTTTTACAAAAACGCGATCGCCTAAAGGTTTTACTGTAGAAACGCTTAAAGAAACTGCTGCCATAATTTAATTTACCTTTATTAGCACTCTCGACTCCTGAGTGCTAATCTAGCGAAGTTAGGCGTATGATGGCAATATTTAGTAGAGTACGGGTTCCCGAACTCAATTAAAAGTAGGTTTACTTAGGTATAAATGCTCAACTTGACTGGGATTTTCGGGTTTTATGCAGCAGAGGAAGAATAGTTTGATATGGTCTGCGATTATTTGTAGAGCCAATAAATTGTTGTAGAAGTGTAAAATTTTGTGTTTTTATGAGCGATGATGCAGTGTTTAATTTGAGCGTTCAAGTACTAAAAATGACTAACCTCCGACCCTACAAACCCTTTAATAATTGTGTAGAAACTGTAGGGTTGTCAAAAATACAACAACGTGTATTTATATGAGTTTTAACTTTAATTCCTAAATGTTGTACTCTCTAAAAGCTAGTTTTAGTTTGAGAAATACTTGAAAAAGTGACTATTTAAGCTCAAAATGGACTCTGTACAAGTGGAATAATTAGCGTTCGTATCAATAGAAGGAAAACTAACTACTTGCGGGAGCGGTTGTTATAGACCAATAATAGTAGTTTACCCCGCTATAGAATGTGGTATCTACTCCTTTATCCTCCAAGTAATTGAAAGCTTTCTAAGCGAACGCTTTGTTCTAAGATGACAAATTGTTTGCTATTAGATACTTTGCTTATTTGTTCCTTACCCCATACTTCCTAGCAGAAGAAATCAAATCTTACGAGCAAAGGAAGCATCCAGTAGGATACGTAAAAGCAAAAAAATTAGAATAGGTGTGGGTTATTTTGGCAAGAGGTATGTTCGCCCAATACTCTGCTTGCAGTCCTTTAAGATTATTATTTAATGGAAGTTTTTAACCCGCACCTTTGAAAGCGATATATAATAGCGCATTATAAATACTTTTGCTCTACGTATCCTTACTGGGCTTTTGAATTTATGAGGAAATTTCAATGGAGGGGACAATCTCCTTTGAGAGTTTCACAAATTAAAAGGCAAGGTAAGTGGGAAAAAAAGGACAACATCTCAATCATCCACCAATTAGGATAACTATTCAAGACCTTGATGGAACGAAGCGCGACAAGTGCCACTGCTATGAAAGAACCCAGCATGAAAGATCACAAACGCTTACTGCTCATAGATGATGACCCCAACCTCATCTTGCTGGTGAAGGACTACTTGGAATTCCGGGGATACGAAGTCGTCACGGCTGAAAATGGTCGAGAAGCTCTGGAAATATTAGAGTTAGACATTCCAGACATGATTATTTGCGACGTGATGATGCCGGAAATGGACGGTTACACCTTTGTAGAGCAAGTTCGACAAACAGAACGCACCAGTTGGATACCTGTTCTCTTCCTTTCTGCAAAGGGACAAAGCGCAGATAGGGTTAAAGGTTTGAATAAAGGTGCTGATGTATATATGGTCAAGCCCTTTGAACCCGAAGAACTCGTAGCCCAAGTAGAATCATCACTCAAACAAACGATTCGTTGGAAAGAACATCAAGCCAAAGGAGGCGAAAATGGCTCTCGCATTCAAGTACCTTTTGATGTCCAATTAACCCCAACCGAACTCAAAGTAGTGCAATTTGTTGCTAGAGGTATGGCTAACCGAGAAATCGCTGAAGAATTAAACGTTTCTCAGCGAACTGTTGAAAGTCACGTCTCCAATATGTTGGGTAAAACCAACCTCCACAACCGCACCGAATTAGCTCGTTGGGCAATCGAAAATCAAATGGCGTAAACCTGTTGATTTTATACTTAAGATTCTGGGTTTTAGATTTAAATTACTCATCTAAAACCCAGATTTACTTAACTAAAAATTAACTACTCCGATCACGCTAAACAGATTACCTATAAAAATTTCTCCCTCACTCCCTCCCTCCCTCCCGTTTCGGAATTAGGTAATCTTCCACCGGGAAGGGAGTAATTACTCCTTGCACAATTACCACAGGATGGGGAATAAGGATATATAAATTAACTTTTAACCTTTAACCCATCCCCAATTATTTGTAATTACTTGTTAACCGTGAACAGTGAACAGTTACCGTTTAAAATGATTATTCATCAAACAATGCATCCAAATCTCGATAACCACTAACAACACGAGCAATTTCAATTTCTTCTTCAAGTTGTGTATAGAAAATTAGATAATCATCCACAGGAAAGCTACGCAACGAGGTTAAAAGTTCATCACGCTTACGTCCCATATTTGGGAAATTTGCCAGCATCTCAAACTTGTGAGCAATAGTATCCAAAAACTTGTTAGCTGTATCTGGGTTTTTCGCAAATAGATAATCGTGAATGTCTTGTAAATCTTGCGCTGCTTGAGGTGATACAAAGTAGATGCCCATGAATATACTACGCTTTAGCCTTTCTCATTGCTTGGTTTTTCTGACGCAGTTTTTCAATTACTTCTCTACCGTCAAGTCTTTCCCCACCTTCAAGTTGTTCTACTCCAACCATAATTTCTCGTTTCAATTCCTCAAACCTACCTTTGTAAATATTTTCTCTTTCCTCAAGCAATTTAATTCCGGCAATAATCACTTCCTCTGTTGAAGCATATTTACCACTTTCAACTTGATTTTGAATAAATTCTTCTAATTCAGGAGTTAGGGAGATACTCATAATTATTATTTACGACAGCGTTTTTCTATATTCTTATTATAAGTAGCCAATCCCAGACACTGCTTAACTTCTTCCCAGCTATCCTACTGTGGATTTTGACCAAATAATTTGTAATTCGTAATTATTTAGTCAACGCCATAATAGACATAAAAGCCAAAACCTGCGAACATGACAGTCACTACTGATAACCTAAAGCCCGAAATTTTCTACCCTAGTTCTGATGGTGAACCCGTGGCAGAAACTTATACTCATCTCTACGCATTATTAACAACCCTGGAAGTACTGCGACAATATTTTCAAGGACAACAGGCAACGGTTTTAGCAAATCAATTTTTATATTATGCTCAAGGTTTCCCAAAATTACGAATAGCACCTGATGTGATGGTAATTTTTGACGTTGAGCCGGGAGGTAGAGATAATTATAAAATCTGGGAAGAAGGTAAAGTGCCTTCAGTGGTTTTTGAAATTACATCTAAGGGTACACAAAACCAAGATATAGAATATAAAAAAACTTTGTACGAACAATTAGAAGTACAAGAATATTGGCTTTTCGATCCAAAAGGTGAATGGATTCAAGAAAAATTGCGCGGTTATCGTTTGCGAGGAGAAAGCTACGAATTAATTACAGATAGCCGCAGCGAACCTTTACAATTACGTTTAGTTATAGAAGATCAATTAATCGGTTTTTACCGCGAAGATACAGGAGATAAATTATTAATTCCCGATGAATTAGCAACCAAGCTAAGTCAAGAAACTCAAGCAAGACAAGAAGCAGAAAATCGTGCAAATGAAGCTGAGGCGCTTTTAGCTCGTTATAAAGAACGTTTTGGAGATTTGAGTGATTAGTTATGTAGGGGAGGCAAATTGGGGTGTAAATTAACTTCGGGCAATATTGCCGTTGTGTTACGGCTTTAATATGTTGAAAAATTACCATATTGAAAATGCCGTAACGCACCATCAAATATATATGTCAGAAATAATGATTTTAAACAAACTTTTCTCGTTCTCATCTAGATAATCGGTGCGTGACGCTATAATCAAATTCTTAATTACAAACCAAAATTTCTCTAAGCGTCACACACCCTACATTTATAGAAGCTAAAAATCGGCATTTTCCGGAGTACGGGGAAACGGAATCACATCGCGAATATTCCCCATTCCTGTCATAAACTGGACTAATCTTTCAAAACCCAATCCAAAACCAGCATGAGGTACTGTACCATAACGACGTAAATCCATGTACCACCACAAATCTTCTGGTTTCATTCCTTGGGCTTTAATCCGATGTTCTAATACATCATACCTTTCCTCGCGTTGGGAACCACCGATAATTTCGCCGATTTTCGGTGCTAAAACGTCCATGGCAGCAACGGTTTTTTCATCATTACTTAACCGCATATAAAATGCTTTAATTTCTGTGGGATAATCACTGACAATAACCGGCTTTTTAAAAAGTTGTTCGCACAAATAACGCTCGTGTTCTGATTGTAAATCTAAACCCCAATTTACCGGATATTCAAACTGGACATCCGCTTTTTCTAATAGTTTAATCGCTTCAGTATAGGTGATTCTTTCAAACTGATTATTAATAATATTCTCTGCGGTTTCTAAAACTGTTTTATCAACTCGCAAATTGAAAAAATCCATGTCTTCCGGACATTTTTCCATTACATATTTAAAGACATATCTGAGAAACTCCTCAGCTAAATCCATGTCTTCAGATAATTCACAAAAAGCCATTTCCGGCTCAACCATCCAAAATTCTGCCAGGTGACGCGAAGTGTTAGAATTTTCTGCACGGAAAGTCGGACCAAATGTGTAAACATTACCAAAGGTCATTGCCATAATTTCGGCTTCTAATTGACCACTGACTGTTAAATATGTTGGTTTACCAAAAAAGTCTTTATTGTAGTCTACCTGCTTATCTGACGTTAATGGAACGTTGTTTAAATCCAAGCTGGTAACCCTGAAAAGCTCTCCCGCACCTTCGCAGTCGCTAGCGGTGATAATCGGTGTATGTACCCACAAAAAGCCCCGTTGTTGAAAGAATTCATGAATTGCTGTTGCACAAGCGTTACGCACGCGGAAAACCGCACCCAAGGAATTAGTACGACTGCGTAAATGTCCAATTGTTCTGAGAAATTCAAAGGAATGGCGTTTCTTCTGTAGCGGATAAGTTTCTGGATCTGCTTCACCATAAACTTTCAGCATTTGCGCTTTTAATTCAATTCTTTGTCCTTTCCCTTGAGACTCAACCAGTATTCCTGATGCCTCCACGGAAGCACCTGTATTTAATTGTTTTAATATATTCTCATAATCTGGTAAATCTTGGTCTAATACAACTTGCAAATTAGCCAGAGATGAACCATCATTAAGTTCAATAAATGCAAAACCTTTTAATTCACGCTTCGTTCTCACCCAACCTTGTGCTTTTATTGATTCATCAGGTTGAGCGCTGCGTAATATTTCTGCAATCCGTCTTTCTATCATATATTTTACTTCCGATAATAAAAATTAAGTGCTGTTGGTTGTTAATGGTTAATTGTTAATTCCTAACTCCTAACTCATAACTCCTAACTCCTACCTGACTTTAATAACCAGCCTATGATAACGCCCAATCCACCAAAACGGACTATTTGCCAAAACAAGTCTTTCAAACCGCTTTTTGTAAATATAACGCTACCACCAAACAGCACTAAATAAGTTTCGGAAAACAATCCTAAAGCATTGTCTAAGGTTTCTAATTTTTCTTTAATCTGTTTCAACTCTGCTTTTAAAGTTCGCGTTGTTGTTTGTTGTAGTTGTCTTTTAACTTCGTCAGAATGTCGTACCAGCTCTATCTGACGCTGTTTATCAGCCAGCATCTGAGCATAGCGTTGTTTTAACTCACCCAGGTTTTGCTCGACTGATAATATTTCTTGTTGCAATTCTTGTTCTAAATTTTCCTCAGTTGATGATTGAGAAGATTTTTTCGGCGGCTCCATGAGGGAAGTATTACAGTAAAAGAGAACGTTTTGAAAGCTTCTTCGTTATGTCTCAATCCAGTCAACTGCCTAAAACTAGTCAATTGCAAGAAATAAGTACATTAGAGTTAGCTCAAGCTCTATTGGAGAGATTGAGTATATCTCCTAACGATTGGCATCGTCTCAAGTCTAACCGCAAAGCTCGCGCTTGCGAACAAACCGCAGCTGCCCTTGTATTTCTCGTAAACGAACAACCCGAAGAAGCACAAGCTAGATTAGAACAAGCTACTGGCTGGTTAAATCGCTCTATCAGTGCGCCACCTTGTCCAACTCACGGACAAAAAAAAGACAGTTAGTTATTAATTGTTGGTTGTTAGTTGTTATAATTTAACTCCTAACTCTTAACTCTTAACTCCTAACTCCGGTAGTCTTAATTAATAATTAATTCCGTAACAACGGTATCCTACTACGTCTATGCTCCAACTGCTTGCATAGCCGTAATTCTGTACCTCTACGGTTCCATTCCACCTGGTCGAAAATTAGATGCAATATGGATAAACCACGACCATTTTCTGATTCATCAGGTGGCAAATACTCGGTGGGATTTTCTTCACAATCCGATTCGGGAATAAATCCCTTACCTTGATCTGATATTACCCACCAATATCTATCATCAATTAAAGAAAAACGAACTACAACTTTCTTCCCAGGATCGAGATTATTGCCGTGCTTCGCTGCATTGACTAAGGCTTCTTGAAGTCCTAATCTCAACTCAGCTTGCATTTCTCCTGGGATTTCTGCCAAAAGCAAATCTAAAATTGGACAGAGATATAGAGTTGAGGCAAAACTAATCGTACCCCAATTGCGTCCTACCGGACGAAGTGAAATGGTAATCACAAGAGAAACCCCGTAGCTTTCGGCTTAAGCTAGACATGACTTTTACTACTTACACCGCACCCTGCAATTAATTTGAGGTGGTCATGTTGCCTGAATTTTTATCTTTGTACAACTAACTAATTTTTGTATGCTACTTAACTTGACTCTGTTAAAGAAATAAAGGTTGCTTAAGTTCAAATCGGCTCACAATTTTTTACTCCCGAACAGTTACAAACTATAAATTTATTTCAAGTATAAAGGAGTATTTTTATACTCTTAAACGCACCCGATTTGTAACTTAAATAACTCATGTATTTCTTGGTTTAAGAGTCTGGAATTACGTCAATTTATTTATACAAAAGGTATTCTATATTTAGAGTAATTCAATTTTAGCATTTTTACTATGCACTAGACTACAATTTGAAAATTTCACCAGAGAATTAAACTAAGTATCTTTGACTAAGTTTGATAGTACAAGAAATGCTGCTACTTCTACATGAGCTGTTTGAGGAAAAAAATCAGCCGGTTGTACTCGTGACAAAGTATATAAATCATCTTGACAAAGTTGCTTTAAGTCGCGAGCAAGTGTTGCTGGTTTACAACTTACATAAACAATACGAGCCGGTTTTGCTTTGCGTAAAGTTTCGATTACACTGGGTTCGCATCCTTTTCTTGGTGGGTCAAGTATCACAATATCTGGTTTAGAAGATATCCGAGACAGTAATTCTTCTACCTTTCCCCAATGGAAGGTTACGTTGTTTATGTGATTATACTGAGCATTTGTTTGGGCGGCAGCTACAGAGCATTGTTGTATTTCTAAACCAATAGCAAGATGTACTTGTTTTGCAAGGGGTAAAGTTAAAGTTCCTATACCACAATAAGCATCAACTAATATTTCGTTACCTTGTAAATTTAATTCTGATTGAATTTCGTATAATAATGCCTCCGCTGTTTCAGTATTTACTTGGAAAAATGTTTCCGGTCTGATTTTCCATTTTAAATCAGCAAATTCTTCTTCTAAGTAAGAAGTTCCAGCTATCAGTCGAGTTTCGTTACCAAAAATTGCATTTGTGCGATCGCCCTGAAGGTTTAACATCACTCCTACTAATGGGGGATAGTGGTCTAACCACTCTTGTGCTTGTTGTTCAATTCCTGGTACAATCGAGTCTTTTACCACCAAGGTCAACAATACTTGACCAGTACGGCGGCCGATGCGTAAACCAAGATGACGAATGATTCCGGTATGGCTACCTTCGTGATAAATCTCCCAACCATTAGATTCGATATCTTGTTTTACCTGGGTTAAAAAAGGATTTAATCGCGAATCCTGTACCGGACATTGATTTAAATTGACTATCTGATGAGAAGATTTTTGGTAGTAACCCGCTATTACCCCCCCACTCGAAGATATTCCCACCGGGTAAGTAGCTTTATTGCGGTAGTCCAATGGTTCACCCGCAGTTAACACCTCATCGACTCGCGGTTGTGTAAAACCACCTATCTTTTGTAAAGCTTGAATAACTGCTTTACGTTTAGCTGCTAATTGGTACTGATAATTAATATGCTGCCACTGACAGCCACCACATTTATCCGCGACAATGCAAGCCGGTCTGATACGATGGGGCGATGGTTGTAATAATTCTTTAACTTTGCCCAATGCGTATTTGGGCTTGACATTTACTAAACGCACAACAACGCGATCGCCAGGTACAGTATCCGGTACAAACACCACCAGTTCATCGATTCGCCCTACACCATCACCCGTATCGTTCAAATCAGTAATTACCGCTTCTACCAAGTCACCCTGTTTCCACTTTGTTTTAGCCATCAGTCAAACAATTTTGGATTTTAAATTTTGGATTTTGGATTGACTCCATAATAAATCGAGGAGCTTGAGTCGAGGATTTGAGATTTTGGAGCCACTGCTCGACTAGGATTTTCCGGCAATCATTAATTAATAATTATCAATAATCAATTAACATCCCCCCCTCTTCCCCTCTGGGTACCTAAGTCGCTAAACTAACAGTAATAATTAAATCGCACAATATTAAAAAAAATCATGAGTGTAGTCAGCCAAGTTATTCTCCAAGCCGACGACGAACTGCGTTATCCGAGCAGTGGTGAACTTAAGAATATCAAAGACTATTTGCAAACCGGCGAACAACGGTTACGAATCGTTAATACCCTAACTGAAAATGAAAAAAAGATAGTTGAACAAGCTACTAAAACACTATGGCAAAAGCGTCCTGACTTTATTGCACCAGGTGGTAATGCTTATGGTCAACGGGAACGAGCGCTGTGTATCCGCGATTATGGTTGGTATTTGCGCTTAATCACCTATGGAATACTGGCTGGGGATAAAGAACCAATTGAAAAAATTGGTTTAATTGGAGTCAAGGAAATGTATAATTCATTAGGAGTTCCTGTACCCGGAATGGTAGAAGCTATTAAGGGGTTAAAGGAAGCTTCAGTTGA
>JBHJOU010000135.1:0-2076 GCA_050329355.1 Rivularia sp. (in: cyanobacteria) | reverse complement strand
TCGAAATAGTTTTAGGATTTATGTACTTACTTGGTAAACAAATGTGAGTTAGATAGAATTAATCCGCAATCGTCAGAAAGTTAATCCTCGTTAAAGACGTTTATGGATTGAAATACAGTTAATAAATTTCAGAATTGTTTGCGACCTTTTTTTAATTGTAACGGTTGCGAATTTATGCTGATTTAACTGTATATGCGACTGACAAATCAAGAATTGTAATTATCTTCAGAGAGTAGAAAAATTATTCAAATGATGACATTTAATCGAGAAAAAGCTATTAACTTGCTACAAGAAATTTTCGAGTTTGAATTAGCAGGAGTCGTTCGCTACACAACTTACTCTTTGATAGCAAATAGTAGTAATAAAAATGAAATTGTTGATTTTTTTAAAGAGCAAGCGGAAGAGTCCTTATTTCATTCTCAAAAAGTCGGAGAAGTTTTACTAAGTGTGAATGGAAATCCTCGACCTCATATTGCACCTATTGCAGAGCTTGAAAGCTATTCATTAAAAGATATAATGAACGCAAGTTTAGCTCATGAAAAGCAGGCTTTAGGACTTTATCAAGTACTTTTGGATGCAGTCAAAGATAGCAATAGTGATATAGAAAAATTTGTCAGCAATATGATTGAAGAAGAAAGCAATCATACCCAAGAATTAGTAGAAATGATCGATAGTTTGAACGAAGAAAACTAACAGTTATTGCAGACGTAGCAATGCTACGTCTATAAAAAAGTAAATAATTAGGAATAAAGAGTTATAAATTATATACCTTCATATTAGATAATTTAGAATAGCATAACTTTTATCTTTCATAGGGAACAGGGAACAGAAACAGTTAAGAGTTCGCTCCGAAGTTTTAAACCCCATCCCTTTCCACGAAGTTCCCCCTATTCCCTTTTAGTATCAATGAATAAAAACCATCGAAAAAAAATCTCAGTACGCCGTACAGTTAACCTTGATGGAAACTTCAACGTTGTTCGTAAAGGGATATCGAAGTTCGATTGGGGTGATTTATACCATGCATTGCTAACTCTTTCATGGATTAAGTTATTTGGGGTGGTAGCTGCGGGTTATGTAATTACTAATGTGTTGTTTGCTTTTCTGTATTTAGCAGCAAGTGATGGTGTAGAAAATATGCGTGGAGGTGATTTCTCCGACGCATTTTTTTTTAGTGTTCAAACTATGGCTACCATCGGTTATGGTGCGATGTATCCTAAAACGCTTTTTGCCAATATTTTAGTTGCGATTGAAGCTTTATTAGGACTTTTAGGAGTATCAATGGGGAGTGGATTAGTATTTGCTCGGTTTTCTCTTCCCAAAGCACGAGTTATGTTTAGTCGTGTAGCAGTAATTGCTCCTTATAATGGAGTACCAACTTTGATGTTTCGAGTTGCCAATGAACGTCAAAGCTGGATTTTAGAAGCTCAAGTCAATGTCAGTTTACTAACTAGTGAAATTACTCAAGAAGGACAGACGATGCGTCGATTTTATGACTTACCATTGTTTCGCGATCGCTCTTCACTTTTTGCTTTAACTTGGACGGTTATGCATCCTATCAATGAAAGTAGTCCTTTGTACGACATTACCTTAGACAAAATGCTAACCGATGAAATGGAAATATTAATTACTTTAACAGGGATTGACCAAACCGTTTCTGATAATATCCATGCTCATCATTCATATATTCCGACAGAAATTTTTTGGAATCATCAGTTTGTGGATATTTTAACTAAAACGCAGGATGGTAGACGTAGTATTGATTATAATCGTTTTCACGATACGACACCTTTGGAAAATTTAAGTTTAATAAATAGGTAAATGAGGAGATTTTTTTGTCTATAGTAATAAAAAATTCATTGTCAGATTATATCTAAAGCAGTAACACTAAATTTTATATCTCCTGTTAAGGACAGATGTAGCTTGTTTTTCCAGCTTGTATATTCACAGTGAATGGAACTAATTGGAGATTTAATATTATGAGCTGGTTAAAAAGACTTTTTGGAATGGCAAAACCCAAAAATGCCCAAGTAAATCCTACCCCACAACCAACACAAGCAGCGCAATCGACACAAGCAC
>JBHJOU010000084.1:0-2786 GCA_050329355.1 Rivularia sp. (in: cyanobacteria) | reverse complement strand
TTTTACTGTCTTTAATATTTAAAACGTCTCTTACGCTGCTTGGATCTGGCAATTGCTTTACGCTTGTGTTTTTGTAGAGGTGTTTCAAAGTGACGATGCTTCTTGATGTCCGGCATAATACCAGCTTTAGAAACTTCACGTTTGAATCTACGTAATGCTGATTCAATTCCTTCGTTTTCGCCTACAACTATTTGGGTCATTCTTTCTCCTATCTAAACTAACATTCTTCAATATCGCAATCAATGCTCAAATCTAAACATTAACATTAACTGCGAGCAAAAAAAGGGCAAACTTCTTGTATGCCCTTCATACTCAAAAGTTAAATAATTTTCTAATCGGGTAGAGCCGCCTCTATTATATACTTCACTACTAGTTCCTTACCATCTACCACCACCGGCGGCACCTTTTTCTGGTTTTGGCTTGGCTTTGTTAACTTTTAGATTGCGGCCCATCCATTCAGCACCATCAAGGGATTCTATTGCCTTATCTTCTTCTGTATCAGTTCCCATTTCAACAAATGCAAAGCCTCTGATACGACTTGTTTCTCGGTCAAGTGGTAAATAAATGCTTTTTACATCTCCATATTCTAAAAAGACCTGCTTCAGGTCACCTTCTGCAACCTCATAAGAAAGATTGCCTACGTAAATCGACATACAACGTCTCCAGAATTAACAATGCGAGGAGATTTACATCCGGAGAAGTCTGCAATACATAATCTAAACAAACTGACCAACCGAACTTAATCTTCCGATTTATACCATAGCATAAATCAGATGCCTGTGCTGCTTCTATAGAAACCTTTTGGCATCAGTATTTTAACGGCAAAAATATCGTTTTATGGACAAAAGATTAAATATATATTTAATATATATTTAATATTAGGAATATTAGGAATAGGGGATGGGGAATCGGATCTAGCATATATAGAATATAATCTATATATGCTGCTTGTGCTTCCTCCGTTCCCCTTGAAGTTGCTTGAGTACTAGATTGTTGCGATAACTTGCTCGATAATCTGTAAAGCCCGATCTATTTGCGCTTCGGTAACAATTAACGGTGGTACAAAACGAACAACTTTGGTACCTGCGGGTACTAAAAGTAAACCTTCGTTGATTGCCGCTTTGACTAAATCAATAGCAGTCAATTCAATATCTGGTTGCAGTTCCATTCCATTAATTAAACCCCAACCGCGTACTTCGGCAATGCGATCGCCATATTTTGCAGCAATTGCTTGTAAACCCGAACGCAGTTGTTCACCGCGAGCGTGTACATTTTGGATAATATTATCTTTCTCCAAAGTATGACAAACGGCGAGGGCGACAGCGCAAGAAAAGGGATTACCGCCGAAAGTACTCGCGTGTTCTCCTGGCTCAAATATATCGCAAAATTTCTTCGCCATCATCGCACCAATGGGAATACCACCACCTAAACCTTTAGCACTGGTGAAAATATCTGGTTCAACTCCGAGGTATTCATAACCCCATAATTTACCACTGCGTCCCATTCCGACTTGTACTTCATCGAAAATTAGTAAAATACCAGTCTCATCACAAATTGAACGCAGCTTTTGAAAATATTTTACATCTCCAGGACGAATTCCGCCTTCTCCCTGTAAGGGTTCTAACAAAATAGCCGCGACACCATAATCACCTTCGTCTAACTCGCCAATTGCTGCTTCTACTGCATCAATATCGTTGTAGGGTACGTAATCAAATCCCGGTACTAGGGGGTAGAAGTTGGTTTGATATTTCGGTTGTCCGGTTGCGGTAATTGTTGCTAAAGTCCGTCCGTGGAAGCTCGCATTTGCGGTTAGAATAATTGGCTTATCGATATCTAAAACGGTATGAGCGTATTTCCGTGCCAATTTGATCGCGGCTTCATTTGCTTCCGCACCAGAATTACAGAAAAATACTCGATCGGCACAGGAATTATCAACTAACCAACGCGCTAGTTCTCCTTGTTCGGGAATGTAATATAAATTTGAAATGTGGTGTATTTTTTGAATTTGTTGCGTTACGGCTTCTATCAATGCCGGATGTGCGTGTCCCAAAGTGCAAGTAGCAATTCCTGCTACAAAGTCGAGATATTGCTTTCCTTCGGTATCCCACAACAAGCATCCATCACCTTTTTCTAAGGCTATAGGAAAACGTCCGTAAGTGGACATCACTACTTGATCAAAGCTTTCTTTATTAAAAGGGGTAGATGCTTGGTTTACTTGTTGAACAAGAGTCTCAATGCTCACAGCTTAACTCCTGAATATCTGTATTTTTAGACAAATTGTATAAATCGGAGAAAGAAAAATTAAACATTTCTGGACAAATTCCTTTCTCTTTTACTTTTTACCAATGGTCAAGGTAAAACATCTATTGTAGTGTAAATTACTATTTTTGGAAAATAATTTTAAAGGCAATGGCTAATGCTCTAACTTTAACCTCTAATATGCAGACCTTTAACCTCTAACCTTTAACCTTTAACCTCTAAAAAGGTGTTTCTGTTTTCAAGTATATCATTTCTCTTAAATGGGGATGCTCAAATGTCAATTCCCTGGCGTGGAGATGTAATCGAGTCGCTTTTCTCAAGTCGCATCCGTAACCGTAAAGTTTATCCCCTAAAATGGCTATACCCAAACCCTTGGCATCGGCTGCATGAACTCTTAATTGATGGGTTCTTCCCGTCAAAGGCATAAATTCAATGCGGGTGTAATTATCTTCTTTGTTTAAAACTTGAAATTTAGTTATACAAGATTTCCCATATTGGTAATTAACTTCTTGATAAGGACGATGTTC
>JBHJOU010000531.1:0-3303 GCA_050329355.1 Rivularia sp. (in: cyanobacteria) | reverse complement strand
AGCCTGCTCTTTTGTGGCAACTTCTCCAAACACAGGTTTATCCCATACTACAGTATCAAATTTCAACTTAAATTTGTTTGCTTCACGAATTGGAAGCCCAAGTTGCGTCCACCGTTCAAGTCGCTCAACGAGCATCTTACGATCAATTACTGATTGTTGCTCAATATGCTCTTGAATCTCTTCCAACCGTCGTTCCATCTCTTCATTTTCTTTCCTTGCTTTTTCTAAAATTTCATCTATGAGTTGCACCTTTTTAGCTTCTAGTGCATTGAAAATTTCATCTTCCTCTTCGCTAGTAAGTGAGCCAAGAATTTTCAACTGTAATCTTTCATCTTTTATACCTAATGCTTTGAAACGCTCATATAATGCTCTATCCCTTCTTTCTTCATGAGTATCAGCAATAATCAAATAATATGCAGTAACATCAGAAATTTGTCCCAGACGAGCGACACGACCATTACGTTGCATTAGCACAGCAGGAGATGAATTTAAGTCCCAATGCACTACTTTATTTGCTACTTGAAAGTCAAAACCTTCATCTGCTGCTGAGGTCGCGACTAAAACTCGCACCGGATTGCTTGGGTTACGGAAATCAGCAACTACTTTTTCTCTCGCAGATAGGTTGAGGGAGCCAGTTAATTTCTGGGATATTCTTGGAAGGGCTTTTGTAATAATTTCACAAGTTTGCAAACTCTCAGTAAAAACTAAAAAACGCGAACTTGGATGCCGTTCCAACATCTCGTTCAGCCAGTTGAGTTTAGCATTTTCAACCCCTGTGCTGTCGTCGGTACCAGCTGAGTTAAGTAACCTTAATGCAAGCTCTGTTAATTCTTTAATTTCTTCCGGTTCAGCAATAAAGCTATCGTCTTCATCATGTAACTTTTTGCTAAAATCATAGATTGCCTTTATTTGTCCCTTTTGTGAGATAGGTTTAGCCTCAAATTTAAAGTTATCACTAGGAAATTCAACAGTTTCATGACCTTTTTGGTCGTAGGCTGCCAGTTTTTGGGAAATTTCTTTTATCAGCTTGCGAAGATTATTAGTACTAAGTGATTTATCCTTTAGATATATTTCTTGTGTTTGCCATGTTAAATGTCGAACACACCATCGGAAAATCCAGCAAGCTCCAGCTAGAGAAATACTTGTAAGTCTTTTTTCTAATTGTGCGATCGCAAACCCACCGAAATTTTCGCCATGATCGTGGTAAATTCTTTTCACAGTCTCCCGGATATCGTGAATAACTTCAAGGTATTCAGGGCTAGCTTGTAACGGAGGACGTTCAATACTAAGATTAGGAAATAAGCGCTCATTAGACCAATTGAAAACGTTATCTTGATGTCGCCAGATAACTGTGGCAGAAGATTTTTCTTTTAATTTACTTACCAATTGTGCTTCATTTACTTCTAAAGAAAAGGCATTTTCAATTGCGGATTGATGAGTAAGAAGTCGAAGTAAATTAACAAACTGGGGTTTGGAGCGAAAAGGAGTCGCACTCATAAAAACTACAAGACTGGGTGGTTTGGAATTAGACCAAAAGTTCCCAGTTATCATTTGATAAGCCGTTTCATAGGTTCTTGTAGTGCTTGTTTCAATTTTTTTCAAATTAGTTAACTCGCCATCACTAGCGCAATGATGACACTCATCAATAATAAGAATTTCAGGATTAACAAGTTCAGTTGGTAATTTCTTTTTTTGTGCTTTTTTTACATAACGTCTTGCAGCATCAATACTGGCAATGTGAATACCACTGATGTTGTTATTACCATATTCTTTAAAATCATTATCAACTTGAACAATATTTTGTTCACCAACTGCACCTTGTATTACTGACTGTAACTTTAAACGGACATCATCTAAAAGACCACCTTTTGTCAGGTAAAGACAGCGAAATTGGTCTAAACTCCCACGAGTAATCAGGATATCTCGTAATACCAAGGCAATCTCAATTGTTTTTCCAAGCCCTACCTCATCTGCTATCAATAGACGCTGTATTATGTCTTCATTTGACTTCATATATTGTTGTACAGCTAGCTGGTGAGGAAATGGATCTTTGTCATTTGCCGTAATTCGACCTGAAAAAATATTTGCTAGCAACTCTAATGCGCCCAGACGCATAATAGTATGGATACGAAAATTAGGGTTAGGTGCATGGTTTCCCAATACACCCTCACCAGGGTAATACTCTTTACCTTGCGTAATACGCTCTTCTACTTTAGGAAAATACGAAAACAGCTTATCCCAATTTCTAAAGCTAACAAATGGAATTCCGCGCCTTTGCGTAAGTTCATTCCTATTTGCAGTAGTTCCTATTACCAAATAAAGAAGGAAATTACAATGGTTATATTTCCAATAAAATATTTTATATATTTATTTTTATCACTTTAATGATTTCTATTTATTTACATATGTATGGCTTGTATTCTCTGTGGTTAATGACTGCTATTTGGGCATCAATAAGCTTAGGAAGTAAGGGTTTTATATCAAGCTTCTCTAAGCAACCAAGTAATAAGAATATTCATACTCCTATTCAATCTAAAACTAACAAAGACAATATTACTGCAATGCGTCTACCGCAACGTGAAGCAGAATTACACCGCTCCTTAGAGGGAAAAATATTACAACCCGACGGTAAGAGTGATGCTCCCGTAGGAGTTTCTGAAAAAACTTTTTATCAAATTACTAAGCGTGTTTTTCCAAATATCGTTCAGGGAGTAGCATTTCATAACCCTAAATTTTCTTACCCTTACTCAGCCGATTTCTATCTAGTACATACAAGTGGTTTAAGCATCGATATAGAAATCGATGAACCTTATGTAGGTAATACTAAAGAACCACACCACTGTATCGACCAAGGAAAAGATAATATTAGAAATAAATTTTTTACTAATAATAATTTACTGGTGATTCGCTTTAGTGAAAAGCAAGCTGTTAAATACCCCTATCGTTGCTGCAAAACCATAGCTAAAGTAATTGCTCAAGTGACGGGGGATTATACTTTTCTGACTCAGTTAAAAGATGTACCACTATTACTACCCGAACCCATGTGGACTATCAAGCAAGCGAAGAAATGGGCTAGTGTTAGTTACCGGAAAACTTATTTACAATAAATACGAGAAAATTTTATCTCTATATGAAATCGAATTCTAATCCCACCAAGCAGATAAATATTCTGATGATACTTCTATTTGATCACATCCTTGTACAAATTTTATAAATTCCCCTGCAAAATCTAAATCTTTAACTCCAACAACTTTTATCGCGTCAATAGCCACATCTGAACTTTGGTTTTTAAAACCTACTCCG
>JBHJOU010000061.1:0-4478 GCA_050329355.1 Rivularia sp. (in: cyanobacteria) | reverse complement strand
GAGAAAAATTTGATTCTAACCAGACTGACTTAAGCTTCAGATTTCGCAGCCTGCATTTGCTTACGCTTCCGCATGAATTGAGTTCCGAATGCACCTGCTGTCAGGGTTCCTAAGATAGTTAGGGGTTCGGGGATTTCTTCATTTCCGCCACCAGTATTAACGACTTCTTGAACTTTGATATCAATAAAACCGTTGGTAAAAGACTGAGCTAAATCACCACCATTACGAAGTTGGTTTAAATCCCAAGCTGCGCCACTTGTAGCTAAAGCTACGTCAACATAATCAGGTATGGTAGTTCCGAATCCAGAAACAGCTGTACCCCCTGGACTCTTGGTAAACCCACCAGAACCATCTGCTAAATAAGCATTTGCTTTTGAGTCAATACCAAGAGCTGTAGTACCGTTACCATCTCTAAATGTAGCGTTAACTACAGCATTCAACAGAGTACCACTATTTTTAAGTCTGTTGAGAATATTTTGTGAGGTAAGGGCGTTATTTCCATTATCTCTATCTTCATCTGTGACAAGGATGAAGTTTTTTACAGCACTCGAACGGAAGTTGTAATTATTAAACGTGTAATCGATCGCGGAATAGCCGTCTTCAAAACCACCAGATGTCACCAAGTTACTTGCTGCAGTAGCGAAATCATTAGCGCCAAACAATTTATTCCCATTAGCGGTAAGGGTTCGTCCTAAATTACCGCTTCCACCGCCACCGAAACCAACCAAACCATAGTTATTGCCATCTGCTCCACTACCAAAACCTGCTGCTTTAAACGCTGATTCTAGGCTAGGAATTACTTGCTGAATCCAAGATTGCTCGCCACCCATTGAACCTGATTCATCAATTATGACAACAGTATCAACAGCTTTTATGTCTGCCGCGTTGGCTTTTGGAGCCACTGTCAATGTCAGTGCTAATACACTAGTGGTTGCACTTAATATTCCTGCAAAAAAAGCAAGTTTCTTCATCTGATTAATTCCTTTGTTCTAATTACTCGATGTAAGGATGAAAAACGTAATCAATAAACTATCACCAAGACAAAAATCCTGGTGCAAAAATTTCTACAATCTGCCGAGTCAGCAAATTGAAAATTCATACTCGATTAACTTGTAAGCTTGTGAGTAAATTCTCTCAAAGCAAGCAAAAAATCCTCGTGGATTTTAGTAGTCACACGAACTCGCTCTGACACCTGGTAGCATGAGATAATACCCTGAAAAGACATAGTGTCAGATATCACTTATTTGTTCAGTGAATCTGGCAGTAGATTACTTTGATTGCCTGAGTCGTTGCCGCGACTCAGGTATTATTTTGCACTTAAAATCACCGTATAACTATGAAGTTTCCAACAAGACGGTTTGAAAAACGATAAAGTTTACGTAAAATCACTTAGGCTAAGTACTACAAAAAAAGATGAATTTCAATTTATTTTTCAGAAATAACAATTAGGTTAATACAAAAATATATAAATAATTTTTCTATAAATTACATTGTATAGTTTTTATGCGATAGATATTCGATTTTATTTTAATTACTAAAAATAGTAGTAGCAAATTAAATAATTTCTCATAAACAAAAATATAGAGATACCGCAAATCCTAAACCTCTACTTAAAAGAAAAACCCGGCTTCATAAAGAAACCGAGTTCAAGATAATCCACTTATGACAAATAATTCATTTAATCATGATGCGTTATATCCCCCTTTTTGTATGAATATGCACTTAATTAGCCCAGGTCATCGGGCTTTGTTTGTATAACCCCAGACTTCCAGTCTGAGGGTAAATATTACAGGCTAAACGCTAACGCACCTTACAAATATTGATGTTTACGCTTTTTGTAAAACATCGCACCCAAACCACTTACTAATAATGAACCTAAGATAGTCGTAGGTTCGGGAACTTCTTTAACTTCTACAGCTTTTAAAAAGTATTCGTTTCCTCTATCATCACCGACAGTAAAACCTAAAACTGTACCTTTTGCATTGAATGAAGTAAAGTTGAAAGTTCCAATACCTGTATCAGTTGCGTTACCACCAGGAATTGCAGCCGCAACTAATTCTTTTCCATCGACAAATAATTTAAAGTCGTCGTTAGTATCAACTTTAGTAAAAGTCGCGGAAATCAAATTTACTAATTTATTAAATTCTAAATTAAGCGTCTCTTTTTTGCCTAAAGCATCACCATCTATTTCATTACGTTCTCCTTCTCCACTGGTAACTCCAAAACCATTTTCACCTTGGAAAATATCGCGAATCTCACCATCACGAGTTATTCCAGTTGCAGTTACCTCTAAGTTATTTTGATTCAGGGTAAATGATGGAGCTTGTTGTGAGGGTGAACCGCTAAAATCAAATGTGATTGATGCGGCTAACGCTGCTGAAGTTGTTGTTAAAGCTATTGTCGCAGCACCAGCAGTAGCGATGGATATTCTTTTTAGAATGGTTGAAACAGACATATCGATAGTTCCTTAAAACGGTAAGAAGTAATCAGTTAAAAATTAATCTTTCAGAGTTCGTAATTATCATATTTACTAATAATTTCATCACTACCGAAAAGATTAACTTTGTCGCAAAGCACCAATTTAGTTGCTAAATACGTAACTTAAAGTAGATGAATCAAAATTTGTAGATGATAAAATTACCCAGTCAAAGCAACTTCAAAGTAAGAACACTCAAAATTACTTTTCCCAAGGAAAAATATCATATATTTATTACGTACTTTCGTCGTTATTACGGTAGATGAACCGATTTTAAATTACATGAATGTAATTAAGTATGATTATGCGCTAAATTTGATTTTTATTGATAAAGCCATTGTAAAAAAATAATATTTCTTTGAATAAATAGCAGTAATAATACTTAAATTAGATTTGTTTCTGCGACCATATTTCAATGCCTCAAATCAATGAGACGATGAAGAAGGTTATAAAGTCCCAGAGCTACTTGAATGTTCTATTTACTCCAACTGCTGCTAAAGCTGAATTTCCCGGATGTTAGACTAATCACTATTTCGGAATTTTTGCAATACTCCAAGAGTCAAACTTCACCAACACCCTTAATTATTGATGCTCGTTCACCAGAAGAATACGCAGTCAGCCATCTTGAATCGGCACAACTGATTGCAACTGATAATTTAGATTTAGATAAAATAATACTTTCGGAAGTACCTTTAGATAAACCAATCGTAGTTTACTGTTCTATAGGCTACCGTAGCGCCAAGGTTGCTCAACAACTTTCCTCCGCAGGATATGAAAATGTTTTTAATTTGAGCGGTGGTATTTTCCAATGGGTAAATCAAGGAAATCCTGTATTTCAAAATCATCATCAAGTAGAAGTTGTCCACCCTTATAATTCAATTTGGGGAAAATTACTCAAATCTAAATATCATGCTTACAAGGTAGTGTGAGCGTCTCGCTCACTCACAGGGGTGGGTGGTAGTATGAGCGTCTCGCTCACGTGGGTAAGATGCCCGCACTACAAACATCTGTGAAAATAATTAATCTAAAAATGTCCCCAGTTTCGATCATAATCCCCACTTTTAATGAAGAAAGCTGTCTAAATAATACTTTGCGTCATCTGGCTTTACTTTCACCATCACCCAAGGAAATCATTGTAGTTGACGGTGGTAGCGAAGATGAAACTTTGATCATGGCAAAAACAGTTTTTGAAACTTTTCTACCGACAGTAAAAACCCAAGTTTTGAAATCTCCAAGTCGTGGACGTTCGGTACAAATGAACTACGGTGCGAAAGCTGCGACTGGGGATATTTTATGTTTTCTTCATGCTGATACTCGCGTACCCGATGATGTAATTACTTTAATTGAAAAAACTTTAGTTGATGTAACGGTTGCTTGTGGTGGCTTTGTTTCTTTGATGGCTGGTTCTCAAACTACTCGCTGGGGTACTTCGCTGCATAATTATCTGAAAACTTATTACGCTCCTTTATTATTTAGACCTCATTTATTTTTCAAGGGTTTGCGCTTATTATTCGGTGATCAGGTAATGTTTTGTCGTCGTAATGACTTTTGGGAATGCGGTGGTTTTGATCAAGCGTTACCGATTATGGAAGATGGAGATTTATGTCGAAAACTTGCACGCAAGGGAAAAATATGTTTAGTCAACCGTGTGGTGCAAACTTCAGACCGTCGGGTTGCATATTGGGGTCCATTAAAAGCAAATGCAATTTATCTATACATCGGCTTTCTTTGGGGAATAGGTGTTAATACTAACTACCTTAAGCAGTTTTATCAGGATATTCGCTGATGTGTTTGATATTTTAATTAAAATATAAAGTTTTGTAAAAAAGTGTGCAAATGACTGAATACTTTAGAAATTTACAACGTATAAGTTATTAACAAGTTGAATAAATAACAATTTGCAATCAACAGCATTCTAGCGAGTGTTTGTATCCAGTTTATTTTTTGATTACTGATAATTGACAACTAATTTAAGGAGTTCCACATGAAAATGAAGTGGATT
>JBHJOU010000403.1:0-2080 GCA_050329355.1 Rivularia sp. (in: cyanobacteria) | reverse complement strand
TGCCACTGATTGTTACGAGAATATCGGTCGTCATAGCTGTCATCAAATTCTTCATAATTTGTATCTACCACGTTGGTATCTAATTGATGGCTTGAAGCCAATTGTGGTAAATCTCTTCGATACACTTGTTTTCTAGTCATTTTTACTCCTAATTAATCAATTAAAGTATCGGAATTGTATTATTAGCTCTCTCGTTAACGGTTCATGTTTTATCTCCATCAGAACCCCATATATCTTCTTGCTCAATTAGTTTTTGGCGAAACTGTTCGGTATCCGTTGGTATAGATGAATCTTCTTCTGCCAAAGGTTTTTTCGCACTCACCGGAAGATATAAATACTGAGGACAGTATTTTTGAACTAGTTGGACGTAGTTGTATTTATCTTTTCCGTCAAGTCGAGTTGCGGGTGCGCCTTGCATCCAAGCCGGAATATAAATTCTTGTTCTTTCTCTTTCTCCCCCATCTGGGCGAATTAAATAAGCCCAACCAGCACATCGTTTGTTACCTTCTACGTTAGTGTCAGTAATAGCTTGAGCATAGAGCCACACTATGGCATCCTTAATAGTTTGCGATTTACCAGCGAGAGCTTTTGCACCACCTAACATAGCCTGAGTATCGCCATGACTGGCAAAGGAAACAGACATATTAGCCTGCCGCAAAAATTGCACTACTGCTTCCCAAAATTTAGGCATCACAGTAGAATCAATCGCATCAATTTCGCTGGAATAATTGGACATTTCGTCAAGCGATAAGTGCAGGTGATAATCTTCAAATGGTTCGTACTCTTTGGTTTCATCTCCAGCTTCTGCGATTCTCCAAAATGCAATGCGTGTAAATTCACGTATGGCATTAGTAGCTTCAACAAACTTGTAACCACGTCCAAAAACCTTGATTCCTTTCCACTGTTGACCTTTGGCAAAAGGATTAACCATCCAAACCAAATGACCAAGTTTGATATGTTCGGCAATTAAATAACCTAGTTTTGAGGTTTTACCGCTGCCTTTTTCCTTACCAACAATCCCCACCGTGTTTTCGTAAATTAATGATTTAACTTCGGCATATTTCTCTTCTGAGCTACTATGTGGGTTCAATCCATTTGCAGCATTATAATCATTAGATATTGAAGCACCAATATCACTTGTTTGGTAGAAATTTGCAACTTCCTGTAGTGGGAGTTTTTTAGCTTTTGCAGAAACACTCTGCTGTTGGATTTGGTTGGATATTTGGGTACTTGCCGGTGGTTCTTGATTGTTTTGTAATGGCGGCATTGCTTGAGCATTATTAACCAATTGAACTGCATTCGGGACAACGTTTTGACCCGCAGCTAATAAAAGTCTCTGTTTGGTACTCTGCTTTTTATCAGCTAACTCCCAAAACACTAAACTTGATGTCCCGGCGGACGCGATCGCACTACCGCCAAATCTTAGAAATGACTTTGCTGGCTCAGGCATTTCTATTTCTACCGTTTGCTGTTGAGTAGAATATGGTGTTACTGATTGCTGGATTGTGTTACTGCTAAAACTGCTAGTAAACATCCAACCTCCAAGTAATAAAGGTATCGGTGCAAATATTAATTTACTGGGCATTTTTACCCCCTATGTTTCAATAAAAGAATTCAGAATCCAGGAGTCAGTAATCAGAATATAGTTTGCCCCCGAATCAACTTACTAGTATCAAATGCCTCGGCTTATTTATTCTGAATCCCGTGTTCTGACTCCTGTATTCTTCTCTTGAATTGGGTTTGCAGGAGTCGGTTCACTTTGGTAGGGCTGATAATCAGATATTTGTGCATCCTCCGGACTTGCTTTATTCCCAAACCAATCAGTTTTCTCAAGTTCTGATGCAACCGGACTTAATCCTTTGACACGCAAGGCTTCTAACATAGCGGCTTTTACTTCTTCTACAGATAGCCGGGTATTTTGAGCAATTGTAACCAAATTGAACCGCTGTGTTGTTTCCCTTCTGCTATTAGAGATAATATTGAGTTTAACTAAACCGCTGGCTGCTAATTCCGCAGAATCTATTGGAATTGTTACCCAAGAGCCGCTACTAGGGTCAACGTATTTAAGTTCTGCTTCTTT
>JBHJOU010000714.1:0-4349 GCA_050329355.1 Rivularia sp. (in: cyanobacteria) | reverse complement strand
TGACAGATGAATTAGTTCGGCGCGGACATGAAGTAACTTTGTTCGCTTCTGGTGACTCGATTGTGAAAGCAAAGTTGCACTCAGTTCACGATCAGGCTTTACGGCTCGACTCTTCTATCCAAGAGCCAGATATATATCATCAAATGATTCTCGCTGACCTTTATCAAGAAGCATACGCCAATTTTGATATTGTTCATTCCCACATGGGTTATGCGGCTCTTGCTTATAGTAATTTGGTCAAAACGCCCACCGTACATACACTCCACGGTGCATTTACATCCGATACCGCTAAAATCTTTCGGCGTTTTGGCAAGCAGCCTTTAATCAGTATTTCCCAATCCCAGCGAGAACCGTGCTTAGACTTAAATTACGTTCATACAGTCTACAACGGTATTGATACCGCTGTGTATCCCTTCTACAATCAACCCGCACAGCCTGCTTACCTGGCTTTTGTGGGTAGAATTTCGCCACAAAAAGGAGCAGTAGAAGCCATAGAAATTGCCCGTGCAGCCGGTTTACCCTTAAAAATAGCTGGTAAAGTTGACGTGGTGGACATTGATTATTATCAACAAAAAGTAGAACCACTAATTGATGGCGAACAAATTCAGTACCTTGGTGAAGTTTCCCACGAAGACAAGGTAAAATTATTAGGTGCAGCAACAGCGACTTTGTTCCCCATCACTTGGAGAGAACCTTTTGGTTTAGTGATGATTGAATCAATGGCTGCTGGTACCCCCGTAATCGCCATGAATCTGGGTTCTGTACCGGAGGTTATAGAGGATGGAAAAACAGGTTTCGTTTGCGACTCAATAAACCAAATGATTGAGATGGTTCCAAAAGTCACAAAACTAGACCGTCAAACTTGTAGAGAATACGTTGTTAGTCGCTTTAGTGTTGAATCGATGACTGACGAGTACGAAAAAGCTTACTCGATGGTTTTGAATTCGGTTGGGGCTTTGTAAGTCATGCTTTGTAATGGTTTGAAGGTCAAGTTATCGGTTAATAGCGACCTGCAACACTCGTTCTATAGATTCAATAATTAATCTTAGTGTAAAACTATCTAAACAAAGTTTGCTTAAAGCGGACTTTGTTTTGTTATGCGGGACTTTACTAATAAATTATTTTTTTTAACATAGTTTATTCGTACTTATAGCTTGATTGCAAACGAGGCTAATAATTCAACTAATGTAAATATATATACTTTTAATCAAGACTAAAGTCATTAAAAATAATCATTCTTTGATAATTTGGAATTAATCATTAATTTTATGGTATACATAAAAAATGCGTTATTTTTTTCTCTGATCGAGATAAAAAAATAATGTTTATAAGTATGATTATATTTGCTTTACGTATATCTAAATAAACATAAATAAGAATTATATAATATGTTTAAATAATTTACGATAATAGCTAATAGATAAATTATACAGAGGCTGAAACTCTATCAGTTAGAGTAAAACAGTTGAACTAGATGCTGTATAAAAGTTATCTGGCAAAGAGTGCTAGCAAAAATTAAGTATAAATCAATTAAATAGGTACCTGGTTTTATTTAAAATAGTTTTGCTATTTACAACACTTTTTTATATATACAGATTCATAAAGATTTTGTATATTCGCTCTTGTTGTGTTCCCTAACTTAACTTGATGCAAGCAATCAAAATGCTCAATGGCTCAAATGAGTTTTATTCGCGTCTTTTTTTCAGAGTGACGCATCTCTAACAAAGAAACTATACACCAGTACACGGAATTTTTGCTAATGACACCGGATACCCTGATGACACCGGACAAAATTTCACTAGACGGACAAACTTTCGTTCCTGCCGACCAAATCCCCATTCCAGAATGGCCTTGCGTTCTCAGTGAAAGACCACAGGCATCTTTGACTATAAAAGATGATGACTTATTTTTAGTTACAGACACCTTGGGTAACATCGCTGGCTGTTCCCTCAATGATGTGAATCCCAGCATGGGGATGTTTTGCTGCGATACCCGCTTTTTGAGTCGCTTAGAACTACAAATTGAAGGGCGATCGCCAGTTTTGCTTAGCAGCACAGCGGATAAAGGATTCTCGCTTTCGGTGCTGTGTACCAATCCTAGAATAGAAGACCGCCTCCAAGCCGATACAGTGGGTATTCGCAGGGAGTTGGTGCTTAACGGTGCCTTATTTGAAGAAATAGAAGTTTCTAATTATAGCACGAGTACTGTCAGCTTTGAATTAAGTATTAGCTTTGATGCCGATTACGTAGATTTATTTGAAGTCCGAGGTTTTGGTAGGGAAAATCGCGGTAGGTTGCTGCGTTTAGTAGAAACGCAATCTACTGAAGCAAGTAACGATGGTGTTGTATCGGTACAAGACGGAGACAAACCAAGAAAAGAAGAAGTCTTGACCCTTGCTTATCAAGGTTTAGATAACTTAATCATGGAATCGCGCATCCATTTTCAACATCGTCAACCAGATTATTTTAAAGGTTATACCGCTGTTTGGCAGTTGGAATTAGCTACCCACGAAACCCAAAAACTGGGCTACCGGGTAAATATGTTTACAAATAATCAGCCCACTTCTACTGTTAGTCCTCCCGTTACTTTGGTTCAGGCGAGATCTGCCGAAATGATGGAGGAACAAAATTGGGTACAAAAGATTACCAAAATTCGTGCGGATAAAGGTACTTTTAATCGAGTGATTGAACGCGGCGAACAAGATATGTATTTGTTGCGTCAGTCTTTTGGCAAATCCAAGACTGTTTCAGCGGGAGTACCGTGGTTTTCAACTTTGTTTGGCAGGGATTCATTGATTACCGCTTACCAAACTTTGATGTTAAATCCGGAAATCGCCAAGGAAACTTTGACTTTACTCGCTCGTTATCAAGGTAAAGTTGACGACGAATGGCGCGAAGAAGAACCGGGTAAAATACTCCATGAGTTGCGCTTCGGGGAATTGGCTCGCACTCAAGAAATTCCCCACACACCTTACTACGGTACAGTTGACGCTACTCCTCTGTGGTTAATGCTTTATGCCGAATACTTTGCTTGGACTCATGATAGCGAGACTTTAGAGCAACTCTGGTCAAATGCTTTAGCAGCAATGGATTGGATCGACCGCAATCTCAAGGAAACGGGCTTCCTCAGCTACTACCGTAAATCGAAGCGCGGTTTAGTTAACCAAGGCTGGAAAGATTCTGGGGACTGTATTGTAGACCGTAAAGGAGAATTAGCAAACGGTCCAATTACCCTTTGTGAAGTCCAAGGTTATGTTTATTCAGCAAAAATGCGTCTTGCAGAAATTGCTCGGATGAAAAAGCGGCTCGATTTAGCAGATCGCTGGCAAGAAGATGCCAGAAATTTAAAAGTTCGTTTTAATCGCGATTTTTGGATTGAAGACCAAGATTTCTGTGCCTTATCTTTAGATGGTGACGGCAGACAAGTAGACAGCATTACCTCAAATCCAGGTCACTGCTTGCAGTTGGGAATTTTTACTCCTGAGAATGCCTACAGCGTTGCCGAAAGATTACGCGCACCAGATATGTTTAATGGTTGGGGTATCCGCACTTTGAGTAGTTTATCCCCCGCTTACAACCCGATGGGTTATCATATTGGTTCGGTATGGCCTCACGATAATGCGATTATCGCCATGGGATTACGTTCCCTGGGGTTAGTTGACCAAGCTCTGGAACTTTTCCAAGGTTTGTTCGACATGACTTCTATGCAGCCTTATCAGCGTCCACCGGAATTATTTTGCGGTTACGAGCGTAACGGTGATGAAGCTCCTGTGAGGTATCCAGTGGCTTGTACTCCCCAAGCTTGGGCTACTGGTTCTATTTTTCAGTTGCTACAAATGATGGTTAATTTAGTGCCAGACGCACCTAATAATTGCTTAAGAATTATTGATCCAGCACTACCAGAATCAATAAACAGTCTTTCTTTTCATAACTTGCGAGTTGGCTCGACAATTCTTGACCTAGAATTTGAGCGTTCTGGTAGCACTACCGCTTGTCGTGTTGCCAAAAAACGTGGAAACCTCCGGGTTGTAATTGAAGCCTAATCATCAAACTGTGAATCAACGATTAACCTAATGTAGAGACGCGAAATTTTGCGTCTCTCTACTACAAATTTCGCGTCTCTACAAAAAAAGTTTAAAATCCTTTAATATTTTTTACAACAAATTATCGCCTTTAACCTTCCTCGGTATCTCCTTTACTTCCTGGGGATGATTTATAAAGAGCATCAAGCTGCTGACGAGCATCTTCAACATTAATCGAACGCATTACCAACAGCGGTTCTTTGACAATATTGCCAGAATTATCTAATAATTCTGGGTGAGGTACAAACTGTTTTCTTGATGCAGAAAA
>JBHJOU010000123.1:0-7852 GCA_050329355.1 Rivularia sp. (in: cyanobacteria) | reverse complement strand
TTTTCTGCATTCACAATACCCGCACCATATCGATTCGGTTTCCAATTAGGAGGAGTATCACAAGTTTCCCGCAGCAGTTGATTAAAAATAAACGGAATTTTTTCCGCTCCGTAACGTTGAATTAGCTTATCCCGTCCATGATAGGATAACCATAAGGCTGCAACACCTGCAACTAATGGCGCAGAGAATGAAGTACCTTGACCTCGATCGATTCGATGTATTAAGTTACCCTTCTCTTTAACGGTTCTCGCATACCAAATATTATCTCCCGGTGCGCTCACATCGACTTTTCTCCCCCGCGAAGCACCTATCCAAATTTTACGGTTAATTGTACTTGCGGAAACAGCTATGACTTCATCATATGCAGCCGGAAATACTACAAAAGGAATCCAGGTTCCCGATGCAGCAATAATAATTACACCCCGCTTTTGTGCGTAAACTATTGCGCTCCGCAAACGCTTATTATAAAAACCTGCTCCTAATGAAATGGAAATAATGTGAAATCCTTTATCGGCTGCATATTCAATTGCTTGAGCAAGATTACGATTGCTCAAAAGTACCACTGAGTAAGATACCCGCAGCGGAACCAACTTTGCACCAGGAGCCACTCCCGTGACATATTTACCATTAGGATAATTAGCTTGCGCTCCGGGAGGACTGATAATTACGCTTGCAGTTGATGTACCATGACCAGGATTATTGATTAGTTCAGTATCGGATTTTTCCAGTGGATCTCTTTGATCTCGATCCGAATCAACAAAATCATAACCTTCTTCTAAAAGCAAATTATCAACAATTTCCGGATGTTCTGTATAACCAGTATCAGGATGAGCGATAATAATTCCATGTCCCGGTAATTTATTCGGATCGGGAAAATATTTCTGCCATACTTCAAAAACTCTCAGTTCTTTCAAAGTCCAAGTTACATCATTAGCTTGAAATACAGGTCGATCTAATCCTGCTGCTTCTCTCCTGCTCGAAACAAACAAATCTAATAAACGGTCTAAAAACGAAAAAATCAGATCAAAAATAGAAGTATTCTTTGATTGTGTATTTGATACTAACTCTGCTGGTTCATCCCAATTCTGTTTCCTGCTTTCTCGTACCGGAACCGCAAATAAAGGTTCTGCATCCACTACACCAGGTTGCGATCGCAATTCATATGTCTTATCCCAAGCTTGTTTTACCGATAGCGCATCATCGTTAAGAGTTATTTCAAATTCGGTTAAATTATCACCGATTGGTGTACAATTCCAATTTTCGCCAAGTATTTGAGAAACAACCTCTCGACACCTATCTTCTAAGTCAGGCATTACCATTTCGATAAAAAAGCCTTCAAACCTAGAATTAAAAGTATTTTGATTGATTTGCTGGTTGGATAACATAGTTCTGTTTTCAATAGTGTTATATTAAGTGCCATTAATAGCCTCACTTCATATATCTATCAATTTACAATTATCTATTTACGGAAACGTTTCGCTCCCTGGTGTTAAATAACGAGCTAACAGGGAACTAGAAGCTCCCACTACAGATATTTACCAATCAAAATTAATCCGGCGGAGTCGTAATACAACAAGACAAAAGTTAAAATTTAACAGTAAAAAGAAATAAAACTGATTTTATCGGCTTTTGAACAATTTGAAATCGTAATATTCAATAAACTAATTATTTAATTTACCAGCAAGGGCGTTTATTTATCCTACTTTCTACTTTTTACTACTTACTCTTAATTTTTGCTCATTCAATAATAGAATCCAAAGGTCTGCAAAAATTCGGTATCCCTTGCTTAAAAACGTAGAGTAAAACCGGAGTTGCCAATATAGTGGGGAATGTAGGCATTTTTTGGATTTGTTCCATAAGTTTGTCTACAGAACCTTCGAGTAAATCCCCACGTAATTCTTGCTGACAAATTACCGCACGCCATTTTCTAGCTAAATTATCTAACCATTCAGAATTATCAATTTCTGGCTGTTGTCCCGCTTTAATCGCCAAGGTCATTGTGGCATCTTCCAAGTCTCCGTCGCAATCTTCAATCAAATCCAATGCTTGCATCGCTTGCGGATAATTAGCAAATGTAGAGCGGAACTGGGCAATTTCTTCTGTCGTAACTGTAGTCATAATAAAATTGATCAAATTATATTATTAACAAGTATTAAATAGTCCTACAGTATTTTTACCCCATTTTAGCCACAAAAAGTTAATCAAAATATAAACTGCATATAACCTGTTGACTTTGGTTAGTGGTTAGTTGTTAGTGGTTAGTGGTTAGTGGTTAGTTATTGATTACCAACCTCTAACCTCTAACCTCTAACCTTTAACCTTTAACCTTTAACCTCTAACCTTCAACCTTTAACGTAATCCCCGCGAAGTAACAGAGCGTTGTAAGTTAGCTAAAGCGCGATTGTAATCTAAGATAGCGTTAATTCGATTACCTTCAGCTTGAGTCAGAGCATTTTCCGCATCAATTACTTCGAGTTGAGTTCCTACACCCGCTTGGAAGCGTAAACGAGCTAACCTTAAAGATTCTCTGGCTTGATTTAAAGCAGCTTCGGAGGTTTGCACGTTCTCCAAGTTGGATTGTAGCTCTGAATAAGCTCTCTCTACTTGAAAGCGGATTTGATTGCGCTGTTGAGAAAACTGAGTTTCTGATATCTGAATGTCGGCTTTAGCTTGTGCTGCTTGCGCTCGTGATGCACCACCATCGAATAAGTTGAGATTTGCTCTCAATGCTATGCTGTAACCGTCAGTTAGTCCCACCGAATCGTTAAACCGATCGAGCAATTCGTAGTTAGCAACAAGACTGACTTGCGGACCGAGTTGTGCAAGTGCTTGTCTTCGCTGTTGTTCGTTGATGTTGCGCTGTGCTAACTGCTGCTGCAATTCGGGACGGTTTTGATAAGCCAAAACGATACTGTTTTCTAAGGTTTGATTCCATAAACCAGCTAATCTTACCGGATCTGCTGCTGTAACAGTCGCTGACTGTGCCAAATTTAGCCGTGTGACTAACTGACGACGAGCAATTCGCTGTTGCGATCGCGCATTAGTTAAGGTTTGCTGAGCATTTGCTAAGTTAACTTGAGTTCGTAAGGAGTCAAAACGAGTACCAACACCAGCTTCTTCCAAGGCTCGTGCATCTCGTAAACTCGCTTCAGCATTGACTACAGCAGCTTGAGAAATCCGTACTTGTTCGTCTGATTGCTGCAAATTATAATACTCAGTAGCGACATTCAGGCGAATTTCTTCAGATAAACGCTCAACATCCAATTCTTGCAAACGTAACTGTTCTTCAGCTTGTCGGATACGAGCTGATCTGGCTCCGGAAGTATATATATCGTAATTCAGTTGCGCCCCACCACTAAAAGCAGTGCTGGGTTCATCTGTACCAGGTTGAGGTGTTATGCCAATATTTTCTTGAGCTTCGTTACTAAGTTGCCCAGATGCGGATTGCTGACGAGCAACTTGAGCGTTTAAACCCACGTTAGGCAATAAAGCGGCTTGGGCTACCTTTAGACCGGATTGCGCTCGTTCTAGCTGCAATAAGGCTACCTGTAGCTCTTGATTATTGCGTCTTGCTAACTCCAAAGCTTGCTGCAAAGTAATGGGTTGAGTTTGCTCGACTCTTACTTCTTCGGGCTTGGTAGGATATTGCAACGGATTAGCGCTTGGATCAAGACTGTTAGGAATTGGTACGGCACGTTGAGATAATCTTGTTGGCTGTACCAAAGCAGGAGAAAGTCGCTGAGCTAACTTATGATGATTAGGAATAGAATTAATCCGCTGACAAGCCGAATTTGCTGAAGCTGATAACAGATTTTGTAGCTTTAGTGCATCTTCCTGTGTAGGACAACTTTCCACCTCTAAAAGTTTTGCTGCTCCAGGTGCTTTAGAAATTTGCTGTAATTTTTGAAATATTTTATCGTCAGGATTTTTCTTGATTACTGCTGGGGGAGTTTTCCTGGTTTCAGATAAATCAACATTTGCAGAAGAAACGTTTTGCAAAGAAGGTTTTTTCAGCGCTTGTGTCAAACTTCTATGGGAAGAGGTTTTTAAACCATATATTTCGGTTTGTTGGTTTTGCTGATTTTGCCCGCTCGTTTTAATTAATGCTCCAGTTTTACCAACCACCCTTACTTCTGAGTTGCTAAAAATAATTGGTTTTAAATTACCTTTGGCAATTCTTACAGGAGTAAAGGGTGCCGCATACTTATTGTCAATTGTATTGTTGACAATAAAAATAGTATTAGGGGACACATCATTACTTTTACTAGTAGCAAAAATACTCTTGTAAATACCCAAATGTGAATTATCAACAGTCATAGTCGCAGCCCAAGTCGGCTGAGTCGTAAGCACTGCTACTGTCACACTGGGCAAGAAACTATTTAATATTTGCTGTGCTTTCACCGCATTTCCTCACACTACAAACCAAGCAGCAGAAACTGTTTTCTCACCACAGACTATACCATTAGAGAACCTTGAAGGTGTCAAGCGAACTGTTATTATTCAGGTACTTGATTATCTTCAAAACCCTTGACTATGCGAGATAGTTCTGCCTTTTCATCGATACTAACGCGGGTAGGCACGCCGCTGATAATTCTTTCGTAATCTTGGAATGAATTTTTGATTTGAGGTCCTTCACGAGTGATGGTGTATTCACGAATACCCTTGTCGTGCCAAGAACCGCGCATTTTAAATACGTTGATTGCTCGCGACATTTCTCCACGAATTTCGACATACTGCAATAAGATAATTGTGTCGGTAATCGTGGAAATGTGAGAATCGGTAATCGAATTGGAACCCAAAAAATGAGTTGTGGTATTAGTAAAAAAGCCGGTAATTTCTTCTTGTTTAGCGTAACCCGTAACACCAATGACGAATTGCCGAAATGCATTATTAGAAACTCCCCTCGCTAAAGCGCTCAGAGAATCTATGGCAATTCGAGACGGTTTAAATTCAGAAATTTCTGACTTAATAATTTGCAGGTGATCTTCTAAACCAGTTGATTCGGGATAAGCACAAATAATTTTGAGTAATCCTTGATGTTCTAATTCCTCAAAGTCAATTCCCCAAGAAGTTGCGTTCCGTGACAGTTGAGCGCGTGATTCTTCATAGGCAAATAATATTGAGCGTTCGCCTATATGGCAACCTTCTTGTAAAAATTTACTAACTAACAGCGTCTTACCCGTACCTGTAGCACCTGTAGCCAAAATAATCGAGTCTTTGAAAAATCCACCGCCGCACATATTATCAAGGTATTTGACTCCTGAAGATATCCGGATGTTAGAAGAACGTTGAGTTAAACGCATCGCACCCAATGGGAAAATATTTATCCCCTGATTGGTAATTGTAAACGGATATTCCCCTTTCATATGAGTTGTACCGCGTAATTTGAGAATTTCAATGGTGCGTCTGCGACGTTCCCCTTCTAAAACATTACGAAAAATAATTGCATTGTCCGAGACAAATTCCTCGACTCCAAATGTTGCAACGGGACCGTATTCTTCTCGTCGTTCGGTTGTCATTAAGGTAGTAACGTTTAAACGTTTTAAACGCGCAACCAAACGAAAAATTTCCCGTCGCACCAATCCTGATGCTTCGTACTGTTGAAAGATTGCCGTTACTGAGTCAATAGAAATTCGTTTTGCTTTGTATTTTTTAATTGCGTATTGCAACCGCTCTATTAATCCGGATAAGTCAAAGTTACCGATAACTTCTTGACCTTCTGGATCGGGAGAAGCATCGAGAATAAATAATTGACCGTCCTCGATTAACTGCTGTAAATCCCAACCAAATATATGGGCATTTTTGATAATATCACTAGGAGATTCTTCAAAAGTGACAAATATCCCTGGTTCTTCTAGGTGAGTAATACCGTTATAAAGAAACTGTAGAGAAAATAATGTCTTTCCAGTACCAGATGTTCCACTGACTAAAGTTGTTCTACCTTTAGGCAATCCACCATGAGTAACATCATCAAAGCCCTCTATCAAGGTGTGGATTTTTTCTACACCTTTGTTTAAAGGTTTGTTGCTATGTAGCGGTTTTTCTTTCTCGCTCATTGTTTGCTAATTACAAATATTAAATTAACTCCGTCTTTTGATCAATGGAGTTCCTGTATTAATCCTTATATAGTTTACTCTTCAGAGTCGTTTTCTTGTCCGTTTAATTGTGAATCTAATAAATTTAATCCAATTAATACTCTTTCTTTGTCGGAAAGATCCCCAATTATTTTACGAACTGGTGGCGGTAAAATTTTCGACAATGTTGGTGTGGCTAAAATTTTATCATCTTCTGCCTGTTGAGGATTTTTTTGCACATCAATCACTTTTAGAGCATAAACTCCTTTAAATTCCTCCTCTAAAATCGCCTGGAGGGTTTTTAATGCCCGTACTGAGTTAGGCGTATTACCGGATACGTATAGTTTGAGGACGTAGGTTTGACCATCTTGATGGTTCATAGATCAGCTTTGCAAAAATATTTCTCTAGATTAATTACGAGTCTTAAGGGATAAAAATCAAATTTCGAGATGTTTATCTGCTAATGAGCAAATGATTAACCTTTGGAAGCATTGGAGCGTCTATATAGTTCGCATAAGTGAGCTAACATATCTATTAATGCTAAGCGATAATCAAGCAGTAAAGAACTATAGTCGCTTCTTCCTTCCAATTTTAACTGTTTGGAAAATTCATCTACTATCTCCATATGAATTTCAATAATTTTAGGTACGGGAATGTTCGCACAAAACACTGCATTAATAAATTTATCTATCTTCTCTTTTAAATTTATATCATTACTAAAGTATTTAATTAAAATCTGACGGTAATCGGATTTGATTTGTTGTAAAAATTCTTTTTTTTGTTCTGGATTCATTTGCTCAAAAAAGAGCATGATTTCATATTGTGACATCTAAATTACATATTTAATATTTTTCCCTATCTGTTTACCAAAATCCATACTCAAATATTATATCCGGCTATCCTTTAATTTGAAAGTACCAGGGACTGGTTAGTTAAATAAAAATTATGATATTATTATACTTATTTTTTTATACTTAATCATCGTGAAAGCGTTTTTCCTCTTTTTGAATTTCCATGATCGACTTAATTTGTTTGACTCCAAAATTATTAGATAACAAACATCACAATTGCTTAATAAATTTATCGACGATTTCCATTTCATCAAGTTAAAGTACTAAAAACACTATAATATATTGCATCTTTTTTTATCAAAATAACTTGCCATTAAGTCTTTTCCCAAAATCCATCTTATGCAAAGCCAACACAATAAAAAGCTTAAGAACACTTAGTTTGTATGGCATAAAAAATCAAATCAAAAAACTTCAACTCCAAACTAGAATGTTTTTGTAACCTGGATTTGTTATGATAATTCTATGTTTGAGGTTGAAAGCTTTATGCTTATTTAACAATTCACTCAAACTGATTAGTTAAAATTTGAACAATGTATTTCAATCTAACGAAATGATAAGATACATAAAGAAACCTTAAAAAATGTCGTAAATTAAATCATTATAATTCCTAAAGGTTTTTAGGGAAAGTTTAAGGTAATAATTGTTTTAATAGCTTCTATGGATGCTTATAGTATTAACTCAAATAGGAAGCTTGACCAAGCCTCCTTTAAGCATCTGAAAGCAGGCAAAGCACGAACCGCCGCACGGACAGCTCTTAGAAAGCCAAGTAGGTTCTCGTGAGGTCAAGCTAGATTGCTTATATTAAGCGTGAAGTTCTGGCTAAAAACGACCCTGTGACGTTGTTTGCTTTCAAGTAGATTCACAATCGCTTGTCAGAGGTACAAGAGCAGCAGTTAGTTAGTGATGCCGGATGCTTCCTTAGGAATA
>JBHJOU010000278.1:0-8079 GCA_050329355.1 Rivularia sp. (in: cyanobacteria) | reverse complement strand
TGTCAGAGAATAAATAGTAATTAAGAAATTAATATTTAAGAAATAAAATAAGGTTAAAAAGATTAAATTTACAGAAACTGGTAGTATTCACGTAAAAATCACAGAACTTGCTCATAATCGTGTTGAATTAGCAGTTGAAGACATAGGAATTGGAATTGCCCTCAATAATATACAACATATTTTTGAACCTTTTAGACAACTCGATCAAGGTACAAATCGGAAATTCGGGGGTACGGGTTTGGGTTTACCTATAGTTAGTGTATTGGTAAATATGATGGGGGGAAAAATTACGATTGAAAGTCAATTAGGAAAAGGTTCGATATTTCGTGTAGAATTACTACGGCAAGTGTCATCTGTTTCAGAGCGAGAAATTACAGAAACTAACTATGATTCTTTTTTAAAGAAGCTTGTAAACAATCATCAAAAAGGAGATTATAAACAACAAATGGATTCTAAACACCAGCAGAGAGAATTAATATTAATCATTAATTCTCTATAAAAAATATCTATTATATAAAAAGTCTTATTATGTCACTTATTATGTCACTTCAAGATTTGCAAATAGTAGATCGAATCTTAGCGGTTGATGATATCCTTGATAATCTACATTTAGTCCAAGCTATTTTAGAAAGTGAAGGATACGAAGTTAAGTTAGTCGTAAATGGTGAAACAGCATTAGAAGAAATTCAGCGATTGCCTCCAAGTTTGATACTCTTAGATGTCATGATGCCGGGAATAGATGGTTATGAAGTAACTCGTCGCATCCGTAACAATCCTGAAAATGATTACATTCCAATATTATTAGTTACAGCCTTTGACGATGCTAGTGTTGTTGAAGGTTTAGATGCAGGTGCCGATGATTTTATTCGCAAACCTTTTGACACAGACGAATTACTTGCCAGAGTACGCAGTCTTTTGCGTCTTAAGCACAGTATTGATGCACAGAAAGAAATGGCACGTCAGCGAGAAGACTTCGTATCGCGTTTAACTCATGATTTGCGAACACCTTTAGTAGCTGCCGATAGAATGTTGAATCTATTTTTACAAGAAACATTCTGCAAGATTTCCCCAGAAATGAAAAAGGCGATCGCCACAATGATTCGCAGTAATTATAACTTATTAGAAATGGTGAATACTCTGCTAGAGGTATCACGTTTTGAAGCTGGTAAAAAAAGTTTGAATTTTGAAAGCTGTAATCTACTTTTCATAGTTGAGGAAGTAGTTCAAGAATTAAGTCCTTTAGCACAAGAAAGAGATTTAACCATTGAATTTCAGAATAATTTACAACAAGCTGAAGATGCTAGTGTAATAAATGGAGATTGTTTAGAATTACGACGTGTTGTTAGTAACTTAATTGGTAACGCGATAAAATTCACTGATGAAGGCGGAGTGAAAGTTCGTTTATCAAAATCAATATCCGATACAGGGCAAAGCTGGGTAAAATTAGAAGTTGAAGATACTGGGTATGGAATAGCTCAAGAAGACCAAAAAAGTATATTTGAACGTTTCCGTCAAGGGAGAAATAAACGTTCGGGTAGTGGTTTAGGGCTTCATTTATCTAATCGGATTATAGAAACACATCGGGGAGAAATTCAAGTTTTTTCTCAACTTGGTAAAGGTAGTTTGTTTACTGTTTTGTTACCTAAATAATTAGTATAACAAGCCAAAAATAAAACAAATAAAGCGTATTTTATGTGCTTTTCAGCAATTTTAAATTATAGTATTATTGTCCATTCATTTACACAATTTAAATCTGTATTTATGGTCTGAAAAATTGTAAAGTACAAAAGTCTAACCCAAATAGTTAAATTTGTAAAAAAACATTAATTTCCCTTTGAACTTTAACTTTTAACCTTTAACCTTTGACTTTTAACCTATACAGTGGTATGTCTTTTCAATATACTAATGCATTTGTCGCGATCGCAACTGTAAATTTGGAAAAATTAGTCGATTTTTATCTAAAATTTCTGAGTCAAAATCCTACTAACTATATTCCTAACGTTTACGCTGAATTTGAGCTTTCTAACTTGAAATTAGGGATTTTTCAACCCAAACTATCCCACACTTCCGAATTCAATGATTCTTTCCGAAGTTATATGAGTTTATGTTTAGAAGTAAATGATTTAGAAAGTGTAATGTATCACCTCGAAACACTAGGTCATCCACCTTTTGGTGAAATTATCAATACTTCTCACGGTAGAGAAATTTACGCTTATGATATTGATGGAAATAGAATCATTTTACATCAGTCCCATAAAACAGGTTAAAGGTTCAAGGTCAAAGGTTAAAGGTTGGTAATTAATAACTGTCAACTGTCAACTGTCAACTGTCAACTAACAAAAATAATGGCTATAACTCAAAACTATAAATTAAATCTAATTCAATGGTATCCTGGTCATATTGCTAAAGCCGAAAGACAACTCAAAGAACAACTCAAGTTAGTTGATGTAGTCTTAGAAGTAAGAGATGCTCGAATTCCCATATCAACTCATCATCCCCAAGTTGCTGAATGGATCGGAAATAAAGCTCGGTTGTTGATACTCAATCGATTAGATATGATTTCACCAGAAGCTAGGGAATTGTGGAGTGATTACTTCAGAACCCACCATGAAATTCCCTTTTATACTAATGCTCAAGAAGGAAAAGGCATAATTGCAGTTTCTAAAGCAGCACAATCGGCTGGAAGTGCCGTTAATCAACGACGTAAAGAACGAGGAATGTTACCTCGTCCGATTCGTGCTGTAGTCATCGGTTTTCCGAATGTGGGAAAATCAGCTTTGATAAATCGTTTGTTGGGAAGACGTATAGTACAAAGTGCAGCTCGTGCCGGTGTAACTCGTTCTCTACGGTGGGTAAGGATTTGCAAAGAATTAGAATTATTAGATGCTCCCGGTATCATACCTCTAAGGTTAGACAATCAGGAAGTAGCTTTAAAATTAGCGATTTGTGACGATATTGGGGAAGCATCCTACGACAATCAAAAAGTAGCAGCAGTATTCGTTGATTTAGTCGGGGAGTTACAAGAAACTGCTCCCGAAATATTACCAGAAAATCCCTTTTTGTCGCGCTACAATCTCGAATCAACACCATACACCGGGGAAGAATACCTGTACGCTTTAGCCGAACACAAATATCAAGGTGATGTAGAACGTAGTGCCAGACATATTTTAAACGATTTTCGTAAAGGACTTTTAGGACAATTTCCTTTAGAACTTCCAGAATCAATTATCGGAATTGCTAACTGTTAACTGTTCATTGTTGATTGTTCTTATTTTTAAGATTAACAGCGATCAGCTTTTACAGTTAATGGTTGCTCGTACAAGAGTTATAGTTGTCGGAGTACCGTATGCAGTGTCAATCGATTTTGGATTTTAGATTTACGATTTTGGATTAACCTCTCCTTAAAAAGAAGAGGCTTAAATATGGATTCTTTTTGTTTTTCTTCTCCGTAAACGTAGGTTTGAAACCTTTTTTTGGATTCTAGATTTAGATTTTAATCTAAAATCCAAAATCTAAAATCCAAAATTGTCTTGGTCATAAGTGAAATGTGTTAGTTTTAACATTAGCCGATAAACCTGATTTTTAATGATTTGACGGTAGTATTAAATTTTCTGTACCCGTTTAATCCTTGCTTCGAGAATTAATTAAGCCCAGCTATGACAGAGTTGAAACTGCTTCTCCAACGGGGAAATACCCAAAAAAAGGTGACGGTAGATCAAGATATTTTTATCATTGGTAGGTTACAAGAATGTAATCTATGTTTACCTTTTAAAGGTGTTTCTCGCAGTCATACCCGTTTTACCAAAAGGAAGAATGGTGTGTGGATCATAGAAGATTTGGGTAGCAAAAACGGTACAATTTTAAACGAACAACCCGTAACTTCCCCTACTGTAATTTCTCATGGTGATGTAGTTTGGGTGGGAGATATTTCTCTGGTGGTGCTTTTGAGCCTTCCTCCTCAAGTAATTGCCAGTAAATATACAGATTTTTCTCAAGGTAAAACAATACTTCGCAATGTTAAACAATTACAAGAGCAGTGGATAGATGCTGATAGTAAAGATGGTAATATCAGCAATAAGGATAAAACAATTGCTCGTCTTAAGGATTTGGTAGATATAGCTAAAAATCTATCAGGAGCTACTTCTATCGAAGAAATATTTTCTCAAGTACAGCAAGTTGTATTTCGTTATCTTAATAGTATTGACCGTTTGGCACTGTTAATAGATGTCCAAAGTTGCGGTAAATTGATCTTAATGAATGCTGCAACTAGAAATGTTAATCATAAACAACAATTAATGGCTGATGATAGCTGGATCAGTCAGAGCATATGTCAGCAAGTATTTGCAGAAAAAGTTGCCATTCAATCCGCAGATACTCATCAAGATGAACGATTTGCTGAAGAACACAGTGTTTTTCTCAAGGGAATTCGCAGCGCGATCGCAGTACCTTTATGGGATGAAAATAAGGTTGTAGGTGTGCTTTATGCTGATGCAAGTTTTTCTTCTTATCATTGGGTAAAAGAAGGTTCGGAAGATTTAAGTTTCTTTTCAACTTTAGGAAATTTAGTTTCTTCTAGCGTCCAACGCTGGTTATTATTAGAAAAGCTTAAAAGTGAAGAAATAATCCGGCAAAGATTAGAACGCTATCACTCACCAGCGGTTGTACAACAATTAATCGCTTTGGGGACTTTACCCGACGGGCGTTTACCTCCAAAAGAATGCGAAATTAGCATTTTATTTGCGGATGTTGTAGGCTTTACACCGATGTCGGAACGTTTTACCCCTTCAGAAATCGCTGAATTACTCAATAAGTTATTTGAAGAAATGTTGCAAGAAGTATTTGCTTGCGGTGGTACTTTGGATAAATATATAGGGGATTGTATTATGGCATTTTTCGGCGCACCGGAACCGCAAGCAGACCATGCAGATAGAGCTGTAACAGCTGCAATGGGAATGTTAAGGCGCTTAGAAGACTTAAATTTCAATCATTTTTGGCAAGAACCTTTAGAATTAAGAATTGCTATCAATAGTGGTAAAGCTGTAGTCGGTGATGTTGGTAGTTCTCAGAGAGTAGAATACACAGCTTTGGGTGCAACAATTAATTTAGCATCACGTATGGAAGGAGTTTGCAATCCCGGTGAATGTGTCATTAGCGAACAGACTTACCAACTGCTTTCCAAGCCTCATATGTTTCAACCAATGGGGAAATATCGCTTTAAAGGTATTGATCGATTAATTAAAGTTTATCAAAATCGTAACAGTGGACAGTTGACAGTTGACAGTTGACAGTTGACAGTTATCAGTTATCAGTGAAGCGTGTGCTTTCTGACATACAATTATCAGCAAATGGAAAAATTTATTGTTTATGCTTGTCCCGTTGGTGAATTAAATTCGCAGTTAGAATTATATTTTCAAATTAGTCAAATTGAATGCGGTAAAAATGCAGCTCATAAATATATGCCTCACTGTACTTTAACCGGCTTTTTTGAAGATGAATTAACATCTATTCCTATTTATATAAAAGCTTTAAATCAGGCTTTATTAAAATTTCCCAATCCAGAAATTAACGTTTTAAATATAACATTTAAACCTGAATGGCATGGTTTAGAATTATATTCACCGATGTTAAAGCAATTAATTATTGATTTTGTTAAAACAGCTAAATCTCCGACTCGCAATCAAGATTTACGCTTAAAAAATTGGCTGCATTTAAGTCTTGCTTACCAATTCCCAGCGAAACAACAAGAAAATTTGAAAAAAATCGCAGAACAAATAATTAATCATCGAGCATCAGTAACATGGGAATTGCGTTTTTATCAGCTACATTCTGATGGTAGTTGGACTTGTCATCAATCTTGGATGTTGTAATATTACTTTTTGCCTAGAAGATTACCGAAAAAAAACCTTATTAGACACAGAGAGCGCAGAGGAAAGAGGTTTTATAGAGAATGGTAATTTTAGAACGGAATAGGAATAGTTGTGTTTATAATCATTATTTAACATCGGCTTTACTGTCACCGATAAATGCTTTAAATAAATTAATCACTAAATTGTAAATTGCTGCACTTAATATTATCACCATTAAACCAGCAAGAGCGCTGAAGGGAGATATGATGAATAATAAGAGCATCCCGAATACTATAATTGCGATTAATTGTTTATTCATATTTTTTACTATTTGTAATATCAACTTTTTTTAATTAACTTTATTTAACAGGAGTAAGAAGTCGGGTTTTTACTATAAATATCCGTAACATCAGAAAATAGTCATAAAAACCCGACTTCTTTAAAAACTCCGGTGGTACTAACTCCTAACTCCTAACTCCTAACTCCTAACTCCTAACTCTTAACTCCTAACTCCTAACTCCTAACTATTTTTCGGTTCCTTCTGGGAAAATTGCATATGAATAGTTCTCGCTTCTTCACTATTTGGTGCAACAGCGGTAATCAAGTAGTTAATTGTGCTTTCGGTAAAGGGAACCCGTAGATGGAAAGTACCATCTGGCTTGACTTTAATATTTTCTCCTTCAATAGTTACAGTTGAACCGGGTTCAGTAGCACCATGAATGATTAGTTCTGCATCCGCTTCAAACCAGAAGTCTTTATGGGGACGACTAAATACTCGGACAATTGGCGATCGCGATATTAATGACCATTCTTTGTCTGTAGTCAAATAACCGATTTCAGCAATATAATCGCGATCGGTATTGGGTATCGCAACGTAACGATGACTAACTGTAGTTTCACATTCGTACTGTTGAACTAATTTAGCATCTTGATAACTTAAGTCAATATTGGTTACATCATACAGTCGCAATACTAATTGAGTTGCACCGCGATTTTGCATTGCTTCTCTAGAATCAGCAGAAATGTTCCAAGAAGCATAAGCCCATTTAGGAGTACGATTTGCTAACAATATATTGCTTTCACCCGGTACTCCCGTACCCCCTTGATGGTGAATACCGTAGATTCTGTCCCATGCTGTATCTGCTTCATCTAAATCTGGCTCGGATGAAGACATTTTAGTATCTACATCTAGATCAACTTCGGCTTCGTCTGCGATTCGATCTAAAGCAACATCTTCACTAAAGGATAATTGAGATGCTGAAGGCTCAGTAATCGCTGCATTCTCATTTTGCTCTTGAGATTCTTCATTGTCATCAAGCATCTGAGAACTAAGCGCAAATGCACCCGCTCCTAATACTGTAGCAGCAACCGCAGATGCAGCATTATCTTCGGAGTTAGACGAAATACCAAATTGTGTAATTTGTGCTTCTGAAGACGTTTCTGTTGGGGTTGTAGGTTGAGTTACCCAAACATTTGGTAAACCATCGGTATCGCTTTGCTTTTGCTCTTGGGGTGGTGTTATTTGAGTATCTGCTGACTGTTCGTTGAAACCTATAATCCGCACTTCAGGTAAATCGGGAGTCGATAATTGCGCTTCTTCGCTTACTTGAGGTTGTTCTTGATCGCGATCGCTAATATCGGTTATATTTGGTAGATTTTCTTGCTGCTCGTTTTCTGAGTCTTCCCACAAATCCGTTGATGATGTTTCTTCATCTGCTTGGGCATTATTATCATCGCCGTTGGATGTTTCTTGATTATTCCATAACCCCGAACTGACTGCGGCAATTCCTCCCAATGCTGCTGCTCCAGCTACAAAACCTGTAGTCAAAGATGCCGATTGTTCGGTTTCTGAGTCTTTCCACAAATCCGTTGGTGAAGTTTCTTGATTTACTTCCGTAACATTACTATTATTAAGGGTCTCATCATCTACCGATACTTCTGCAACATCTGTAGTCAAAGATGCCGATTGTTCGGTTTCTGAGTCTTCCCACAAATCCGTTGGTGAAGTTTCTTGATCTACTTGCAAATCTTTATTATCGCCGTCGGATGTTTCTTGATTATTCCACAAACCCGAACTGACTGCGGCAATTCCTCCCAATGCTGCTGCTCCACCAGCTACAACACCTGTTGGAAAAGATGTAGATTGCTCGGTTTCCGGATTTCCCCACAAATCCCCAGGTGAAATTTCTTGATTATCTTGCGTAATATTACTACTATCAACAGTCTTATCATT
>JBHJOU010000689.1:0-4794 GCA_050329355.1 Rivularia sp. (in: cyanobacteria) | reverse complement strand
CGCAATTGTCACAATATCCTGGGAAGGTGCCGTACTCTGACTTTCATATGATTGCCTTGAATCAGTCAGTGTACAAGCAACGGCAATAAAGGGGGAAGAAAATCTACACCCCTTTTTGCCTCCCCTACCAGGGAAATATGCCAGTTGCGGCCATTCCTAGGAATATTTTATTGGAATTTATTGTGCTGGCTCTGGCAATATGGATGCAAGAAGTTAATGCAATTCATTCTTCTTACCAACTTGAAAAAAACGGTTTCCCGTCTCCAAATGGGAAATTGGCTATATTCATACAAAAATATTCACACAAGTTCCCGTTTGATTATGAATAATTCTCCTGCCAATCCTAGTGCAGATAAGTTGATATCTAATACCCACAAGGAAAAAGAAGACAAGTTTGAATTACAATCCCCAGTCAAAGCGGTAGGAAGTGAGTTTGATCGGGCGATGATGCGGCGCTGTTTGGAACTGGCTCGTCGCGCTTTGGGACTTACTTCACCAAATCCCATGGTAGGAGCGGTAATTGTTAAAGATGGTGAAATTATTGGAGAAGGCTTTCATCCGAAAGCTGGTGAACCTCATGCTGAAGTTTTTGCACTGAAAGCTGCTGGGGATAATGCTCGTGGAGCTACGATTTACGTGAGTTTAGAGCCTTGCAATCATTACGGACGTACTCCCCCTTGTTCGGAGGCTTTGGTAGCCGCAGGTGTGGTAAAAGTAGTGGTAGGTATGGTTGACCCCAATCCATTAGTTGCAGGAGGTGGAATTGACCGTTTACGCTCTGCTGGAATAGAAGTAGTTTCGGGAGTAGAAGAAGAAGCTTGTCGCAAGTTAAATGAAGGGTTTATTCATCGTATTCTTTATAAAAAGCCTTTAGGTATTTTGAAATACGCTATGACTTTGGATGGTAAAATTGCTACTAGTACAGGACATAGTATTTGGGTAACTAATCAAGATGCCCGCAATACAGTTAAAGAGTTAAGGTCTCAATGTGATGCTGTAGTGGTTGGGGGAAATACAGTACGTCAAGATAATCCCCGTCTTACTTCTCGTTTGTTAGGAGCGCACAATCCCTTACGAGTGGTTATGAGCCGCAGTCTTGATTTACCTTCCACAGCACATCTATGGAAAATTCAGGAAGCCCCCACTGTTGTTTTAACAGAACCTGGAGCAAACCCTGATTTACAAGAATTTTTACGAAAACAAGGTGTAGAAGTCGTGGAATTATCACCACTCACACCCGACAAAGCCATGACTTATTTATATGACAAGGGTTTTTGTAGCGTGCTATGGGAATGTGGAGGAATCTTAGCTGCAAGTGCGATCGCGTCAAGAGCAGTACAAAAAGTTCTAGCATTTATCGCTCCGAAAATTATCGGTGGGAATAATGCTCCCACACCAGTAGGTGATTTGGGCTTTACTACAATGACTCAAGCGCTCGATTTGGAACGTGTGGAGATGAGAATTGTAGGTTCTGATTGTTTGGTATCGGGATATTTACCTCAAGGCGATCGCTAATTATTTTTGATAAATGTAGTATGGGCTGTTTGTCAAAAGTTATACGTGGTTGCTTTTGAGCAAGAAGCGATGATGTTTTGACAATTTGTTGATTAATTGAACGTTGAATGTAAATTGTATTGACGTTCATGAGCTATATCACGAATTAGAGGAAGTCGGGACTGAATGTAATCGCACAGAAAATCGGCTTCGTTACAATCTAGCGATGCTTGGTTTTTTGTTTGTTTTACCAACAAATTAACCAAGCTTGCATCATCCATCTGTAATAATGTCATGGTTTGAGTTTGTTCGACTACTGACCAAAGTTGACGCATGATTTTAGGAGTCATTAGACCTGCGTTGATGAAAAATTTCATTAGTTTTTTCAGGATACACAATTTAAACAGTAATGTCCGGTATTAACTTACAACATGACACAACTGTTATAAGAAACTTAATATATTGAATTATTAGTTGATAAAGTTTAAGAATCAACTATTAACCAAACCAATTTTAAAACAAAAAATCAGATTTTGAACATTTTTTTTCATTAATAATTCTCCTCTTTGTTGTTTAAACTACGAATCAATAAAAAATAATGTTTACAAGTTTTATCAATCCAATTGTAATTAGTATATTTCATAAAAGTTAATTTAAAAGGAGTATATACTATCGTTTAATATTACATTTTTGTAAATCAAGAACAATTAAGACATTTGAAACGGTTCTTAATTACCAGGCTGAATCTGGGAAGAAGAATAAGAGTCAGAATGCTGTTGTGAAGAATTGTGCATTGCAGTCAGTTAAAATTGACTAATTATTGATGAATTTTATGAATTATTGTTATGGAATTTTTGATATATTTATTGATTGTTTTGATTTTTTAAGTTAAAGATGTGTACTTATATGTTGATCCACTAACTCGATAAACTCTTTTAAAATTTGTACATATCTTTCTCCCGCTACATAGGTAAAATCATTATGATTTGCTTGTTCTACCCATAAGGAAAGTTTTGGTGGGGGTGCTTGCTTGAATAATGTTTTGCTGTGATAAAAAGGAACAATATTGTCAACTTTCCCATGCATTATTAATACCGGACATTTTACTGTTTTAATTTTTTCTAAATTGGAAAATCTATCAAAGGGTAGAAGTGCAAAAGGCACTTTAACTCTAAATGCAGAAATAAAAGTACTTTCGGTAATTAAGCCACCAACTGGTTTTCTAGCAGCTAAATCTATTGCTGAACCCCCACCGACGGAACGTCCAAATACTATTATTTGTTGGGGTGGTATGTTTAATTTTTGCGTTAAATAATTGTACGCTGTATCAATATCTTTATAAGCATTCTTTTCTGAAGGTTTTCCTTGACTAGTTCCGTAACCGCGATAATCGTAAGCAAAGACACTGAAACCAATAGTTTTTAATTGTTCTAACTTAGGTCTAATTGTACCTAAATCTGATGCGTTTCCATGAGCGTAAAGGATTGTGTATTTAGCTTGGGGATTTAATAGGTGAATTGCGGAAAGTTTGGTTCCATCTTCACTAGTTAGTTTGATGATTTCATTTGTATCTTGATAGGTAGAAGGTGGAGGAAAGAAAATCATGCTATCTGCTTGGAAGTAGATATAGATAGCGAAGGTTAGGTAGATTAAAATTAGGGTTGTGATCATTCTTTTTATAAAGTTGATTTTAAAAAGGTTTTTTGCTTTTTGGGTTGTCATGGAAAAATAAAAAATTTATATAAATATATATTTATAGATGAAAACTGGGAATATTAGTTAATAAGAAGAAAGCTCTAATTAACAATCTACCATGAATAACTTTATCTAGAAAATTGAAAATGTTCATATATTTATGAATTATTTCCCATTAGATGACATAGTATAAATCCCCCTCTCCTTAATAAGGAGAGGGGTTAGGGGTGAGGTTTTCACTTTGAATTCTAACAGATAACCTCAACTCCTCAACTCTCTCACCTTCAGCGCAATACTTTCTAAAACACCATCCAAATTCTCATACACATCATTATTCGTAAATCTAATAAATTTTATTCCTAACGATTCAATATAACTTTGTCTTTCTCTATCATATTCAGCAGTACCTTCCTTAAAATGACTTTCACCATCAATTTCTATAGCTAGCTTTAATATGGGACTGTAAAAATCAATGACAAATTTATCTACACTATATTGTCTGCGAAATTTATAATTTTCAATTTGGTTATTTCTAATTTTTTGCCAAATTATCTTTTCTGCTTTTGTTATATCTTGACGTAGTTTTCGGCGTTTTTCTATTTCGGAGCTTTTGTTATATATTTTGGTCATTTTGATAATTAGGTTGATATTAATACGGTTAAAACTAATATCAGACTAATTATATTAATTGGCTTTCGGCATCCGTTAAATTACCTCACCCCCAGCCCCTCTGTGCTTAACCTCACCCCCAGCCCCTCTGTGCTTAACCTCACCCCCAGCCCCTCTCCTTATTAAGGAGAGGGGTGAAGTTTAGGCGCTAAAGTATTTAGCTACGGGATGATATGTAATAATCGCTGTGGTACTTTGTTCGGGATAAATCTGCTCGCTTTCATCCATGTACAAATTAATCCGATTTGTTGCCAATAATTCCAGTTGCTTATATTGATCTGGAATGTTCGGACAAGCTGGGTAGCCAAAACTATACCGGCTCCCGCGATACCTCTGGGCTAACATATCTCGAATATTATCGGGATCTTCGCTTCCAAATCCCAATTCACGCCGGATTCGGGCGTGTGTCCACTCGGCTAGAGCTTCTGCCATTTGAACGGCTATACCGTGAAAATACAGATAATCAGTGTATTCATTGTTTGAAAATAGTTTTTGAGCAAATTCCGTGGCAATTTCCCCCACTGTCACGGCTTGCATGGGGAAGACATCAATGATTCCTGTTTCTTTGGGTGCAAAGAAATCTGCAATACACAAACGACGCATTGATTTTTGACGGGGAAATTCAAATTCTGTAACTTTTTGGGAATGGTTTTCGGTGTTGTAGATATGCAGTGTATTTCCTTCTGATTGACAAGGAAAATAACCGTAAATTACCTGGGGATGCAACAAGTTTTCTTCTACTACTCGTTTTTTCCAAGTTTCTAAAATTGGATATACTTTCTCTGCTAAGAAAGCCTGATATTCTGCTTTTGATTGGTCTTTTGGTTTTCTAAATTGCCATTGTCCGGCAATTAAAGCTTGTAAATCCAAGTACCAAAATAGTTCTTCAAGGGGAATATCTTCTCCCTGTAATAATTTGGTTCCCCAAAATGGTGG
>JBHJOU010000430.1:0-4579 GCA_050329355.1 Rivularia sp. (in: cyanobacteria) | reverse complement strand
GGGCATCGGGAAATATTAAAAAGTGATACGCCAGATTCGGGTATTGCCAAAACACATCAATAATAATATATTAAATATACCTTTTTTATATCAAGAACTGAATGCTTAATGCTTTACCTCTATGGAATTCGAGTTCGACGAGCAAAAAAGCGCTTCCAATAAAGTAAAACACGGTATTGATTTCATAGAAGCACAAGAATTATGGCTCGATCCTGAACGAGTGGAAATAGCTGCTCGTAGTGTGGAAGAGCCGAGATTTCTCGTAATTGGTCTGATAAACCAAAAATGCTGGGCTGCTATCATTACATATAGGGAGCAGCGGGTGCGAATCATATCAGTATGAAGAGCAAGAAATGAGGAAGTAAAAATATATGAAGGCTGACAAATTCGATCAAAAATTCGATTCAGGGGAGGATATAACCCCTTATTTGGATATGAATACAATTCGTCGTCCGGGTTATGAGCAACGAAGGGTAAACGTTGATTTTCCCACATGGATAATAGAAGCACTCGATAGGGAAGCGGCACGAGTTGGCGTAACTCGACAGTCAATAATTAAAGTCTGGATTGCCGAGCGTCTGGAACAGCATAGGTGAAATTTGGCATGATATGGGAAGATATCCCAGAGGTCGGGTTTTTTTTGAGAAGTCTTGATTAAATCAGAAAATTTTGCCAAAAACCCGACTTCTTAAAGCTAACATCCTTAACTAAACCGTCTCAACAACTCCTCACGTTCTAGACTTGTCTGAGATAACCTTTCTGGATTTGCTGTAGACCAAATAAATGTATGGGTATCTAATAATATATTCATTCTTTACCCAGCCAAAACTCATCAGGTAAAGGCTCATTAAAGTCTTCACTCATCCAAATTTCTCCCTGGTTTAAGCCAAGCACCCGTTGTTGTACGGGTTGAGTTGAAATGGGTTGGGATTGAGTATTTTTGTGTTCCAAAAACTCCACAAAATCTAGTAGTGTCTGTTGTTGCTCTGGTGGTAAGGATTGCAATTTGGCAATCAATACCTCAGTGATATTCAGCGTTTGGGAAGTCATCTTTCCCTCTAAGTTAGTTTCATAGATTAATACTACTATTTTATGACTTCTCAAAAACCATCGTTCCAGAAGTCGGGTTTTTAGCAAGATTGGAGTACTCTTAAATCAGAAAATTTTTCCAAAAAACCCGACTTTTTAAAGCCAACATCCTTAACTAAAGCGTCTCAACAACTCCTCCCGCCGTACTGCTCCCCTCTCCTTACTAAGGAGAGGGGGTGGGGGTGAGGTTATGAGTGTATTCTATTCAATTGAAAACCGCTATATTATTGGGTTCAAAATTCCTCAAAGCGTCACACACTAGGGTGTTGACTTTGATAGTATTTTCCTGCTTTTTATTCATGCAACTTTTATGTCAGTTATAATCGCAACACTTTGAACCTCACCCCGTCCTACGGACACCCCTCTCCTTGTTAAGGAGAGGGGAAGGGGGTGAGGTCTAGGCTGGAGGACAGAAATTTATGATGATTTTTTAGCACTCCAAAACCTACATAGTCAACAGCCTAGTCACACACCCTACAATACGAATTACGAATTATATTCACACCCCGCGCATATTTGAGCGTAAACTCACCCACCGAAGGATTACCATGTGGATGAAGTACCCCACTTACCTGTAACCAAAGCTCAGAAGGAGCCAGCCTTACCTCATAAGTGCTACCATTCTTCTTCACATGAAACCACTTACTTTCTTGACATTCCTCACACCAGAAAGCCTCCAACCACTCATTCTCAATCGCAACAGTTGTTTTAGTATTAATCAATATCATCGCACTTTGTCGTTTTATCCCCCGTTGCTGTAACTGTCCAGCAGAACTAGCAAATAGAGGATACTTTTGACTGACACTATCTAAATAACGTCCATGAATCGGACAATAAATAGCCCTGCGTTTAGAACGTTTGCGATTTCGCTCACACCTTCTCTGCACAACCACCTCCTCTTATAGTCATTCGCAAATAGACTAGCAGAAGGCTGCGTTGGAGAGACTGAGATCCAAAGACCATCAAAGCCCAACTCCTGATATAAAATAGGGGTTTTTACTTGAGTCGAGTGTAAATTTTACCTCACCCCTCTCCTTCCACCCCTCTCCTTATCAAGGAGAGGGGAAGGGGGTGAGGTTTTAGTAATCTGTCGCCAGGATGCCGATTTGCATAATATCCGGCGGTTAAAACCGCACGCCAGTTGCTATAACGGAGGGAGCCTCCGCAACGCACTGGCTCTACTACACAAGGGAAGTCCACCTGCGTGGACTAATTGATTAGTAACCCGCTCAGGCGGGTTTTCTTTGTGTAGCCGCGACTTCTAGTCGCCAGGTAATCTGTCGCAATCCCGGCTCAAATTGGTATAACTTCTTGATTTTTACAAGACGCAAACCTTGAGTGAGTAAGTATATTTCTTTTGTCTCAATTAGATTAACATTGTTCAATTAATTAGCAAGTGATTTGAAATACTTTTAAAATGATTTTTAGAGTTTGTTTTTCTTTGGATAAAAGTAATAGAAATTGGGCATGAAGATGGGGGCTTGTTGTCACCAGTAGTGCGAGCTTCTAGCTCGCTGATTACTGGTTCTAGCTAGCTAGTGGTCCTTTGCATTAAATTTGACGGATTCGTTTTCTCCCAAACCTAGAGAGACGTTATGTATAACGTCTCTACAGCCCATCATAATTAATGAAATGGACTACTAGTGTTCTGTCCCATTAGTTTTGATAGGTTGGGTATTAGTCCTATTCATAGGACTTTTGCTATTAGACGGGGGTTTATAACCCCCGACGGGTTGCGGTTAAAACCAGTCTTTTATGGGACAAAGCACTAGCTGATGACTGCTTCTAGCTCGCTGATAGCTAATAGGGAGCGAGACGCTCGCACTTTTTGGGGTTTGGAAGGGGATAAGGGCGATCGCCATTTTTTATTTTTTGGAATTGAAGAAGGCTGTATAAAAAAGTTGTAATCCATGCCGAAAACAACATCAGCAAAATTAGATTCGCTTCTTAATAGTGCGGAAAATAAAATATTTGTATCAAGAATAATTATTGGTTTTTCAGGAAGCACAAATAACTACCTTTGAAGTTTAGACTTGACATTCAGCCATACAGGGTGGGGAAAGAAGTCGGGTTTTTACCATAAATATCCGTAACACCACAAAATACTCATAAAAACCCGACTTCTTAACCGTCTAACTCCTAACTCCCAACTCCTAACTCCCATCCCCTACTTCATCTCAATCTTAGTAATATCGGTATCAACTTTTCCATTTCGTTCATTCGTATTAATACCGTAGTAACCCTTAGAATAATAATAGTAACCACCATAACTGTTATCAGTAGTAACACCGTTAACTACCATGCCTAAAACTCGGTGACAAGACTGTTCTAACATTGATTTCGCAGCACTCACCGAGCCGGTATTGGCAACACCGGGACGTACAACCAATAATATTCCATCTGCTAATTTACCCAAATTCAAAGCGTCGGCAACGGCTGTTAATGGTGGAGCATCAATGATTACAAAGTCATAATCCTGGCTAGCTTGTTTGACTAAATTAGCCATGCGCTGAGATTCTAATAAAGCCAAGGGATTGGGTGGAATTTTTCCGCAGGTAAGCACGTCTAATGTTACCAGGGCTTCTGTAACACTACCCTGTAATGATGCTTGTCCTACTAAAACATTACTCAAGCCGAGCATATTCGGTAAATCCCAAATATTTTGTTGTGTTGGACGACGCATATCACCATCGATCAACAATACTCGTCGTCCTAATTGAGCAACAGCAACTGCTAAGTTAGATGAAACAAAGGATTTACCTTCACCGGGTATTGAACTACTGACTACAATTACCTTTAATGCTTTGTCAGACATGGTAAAACCGAGATTGCTCTGAAGTATTTCAAAAGCACTCGTTGCGGGTGAATAAGGATTGTTGAGTACGGGTAATTGTTGTCTCTCTTTATCTTTTCCATCCAGATTAGGAATAGTACCCAATAAGGGATAACCCAAGAGTTTCTTGGCTTCGTCAATGGTTTTGAGAGATTTATCCATCGCTTCAAGTATCAATGCGGTTCCTGCACCCAACAGAATTCCCAAGAAGCCACCTAAAGCCAAATTCAGGGGAATTTTGGGTGAAATTGATTTATCTGGTACTAAAGCCGAAGCAATCATTCTCGCATTACCGACATTCTGCTTTTCTACTACCTGAGCTTCTTGTAATTGCTTTAATAACTGTTCGTATGTTGATTGCGCTACCTGCAATTTTCGCTGTAATTCTCGCTGTTGTTGCTCTAATCTTGGTAAAACGCTTAATCGGGCTTGAGCTGATCCAAAAGCTCTGCTCAACAAGCCGACTCGGTTGTTCGCAGCTAAGCGCTCTACTTCTGATTTTACCAATTCAGCTGTCAGAGATTGCTTTAATTCACCGATTTGTAAATCTGGTTCTTTTACAGATACTCCATTACCGACAATTTGTCCAACTCGCCCTTCAAGTTGGTTTCTCAAAGCTTGCAGTTTTTGAGAAAGATTAATGACTGTGGGATGTTC
>JBHJOU010001005.1:0-4297 GCA_050329355.1 Rivularia sp. (in: cyanobacteria) | reverse complement strand
ACTCCTAACTCCTAACTCCTAACTCCTAACTCCCAACTCCTAACTCCCAACTCCTAACTCTCTTCCCTCTACGCAAAATCAAGAAAAGAAATACTACCCGCTTCGACACCAGTTAATAAAGCTAAAGTTTCACCTTTATGGCTAATCCAAGTGTCGTTGAGATTATTACTTGTACCTTGAGTAGCAGTAATATCCTGCAAATTTAAACCACTAGATAATACTAAATAATCTTCACCGACGACAAAATCCGTAATAGTATCAACTCCTTCTCTTGAAGCTAAAACAAAATTATCACTACTACCACCGCCGGTTAATGTATCGTTACCAAAACCACCTTTAATAGTATTAGCACCATCGTTACCTATAATTACATCATCGTAACGAGAACCGATGATATTTTCAATATTGCTAAGGCTATCTTGAGGACTATTTTTATTAATAATTGCGTCGTACCAAATATCAGCAACTTTGTTATAACCTTCTACAGTTAGATGAACTCCATCTTGTAAATCATTGAATGTTAACCCGCTAAAAATATCGACAAAAGTTACATCTTTACCAAATGCGGGTTTACTATTAACAATACCCGGTATGTGGGAATTAAATGTTATTACCTGCTGCTGTTGTTCTTCTGTTCTACTAATTGGTGGAATCGAACTTACGAAAAGTTGAGTATTTGGTAATTGATAGGTAATTTTGTCAATCAAATTATTAAGACGACTGGGTGCAGTACTCATATCGTCCTCTCGGAGTATGTCATTAGTACCAATCATCAACAGTACTATACCAGGTTGAGCATCATTTAACCAACCATCCACAGCGTTCGTAATGTCACCTATTCTCCACCCACTAAATCCAGCATTATCGCGATCAAAACCTTCGGGGCCTGTTGCGTGAGGTCCCACAAAATCTACATTTAAATTATTATTAATAAATGATTGCCATAAATCATCGCGGTAAGCTCCTAAATCCCAACTTCCCCAACCTTCCGTATTGGAATCACCCAAAGGCATAATTTTTAGAGGTTGTGTAGAATCAGTGATAAATTTGTGAGTTACTTTACCAGAATTTAAGTCTGCAAAAATACCAGAATTTGCTGCATCATAAGTAATAGTATCTATTCCGTTACTGCCGGAAAAAGAACTATTACCCGTACCACCATCAATCAAATTATTATTATTAACTGTAGAAATCGGAACTAATTCCAAATAATTGAGATTAAAAGAACTGGAGAACATATCCAAACGCATTTCATAACTACCTGCATTTAGAGAGAAGGTATTAGAAGAATCGACATTTTGCCAGTTCCACCAACCACCAGTATTACCAAAATTAAAATTCTCTTGTTTTCCTGCAATAGTTGCTTGAAAATTATGATTTTGATCCACAGCAGAAGCGACACGGGACACCAATTTATAAACTCCCGATATCGGAACAGTAACATCATAAATTAACCATTCCCCTGGCTCAATCCAACCAAGGGAATAACCACCATCAACATCGTTACTATATGCAATATCTACATCATCAAAGCGGTATTCTCCACCGCTATTACCCAACGTGTTATCGATACCATATTTATAATTTTCTGCTTCAATACGAATTAAATTCATATTTTCCTCGAAATTTTGTCTCTTTTTCGTCAATAAAAGCAAAATTCGGGAATATATAGTGATTTAATCCGAAAAAAACATCAAAATGCGGTTAATTATAATTTTTTAGCAAACTTTAGCAAAAAGTAATTAATTGTTAGCAATTAATACAGACAGATGGTAGGGTATGTGATAGCGAAACGGTTAATTATTATAGTTAGGAATGGCCGCAACTAGCTGTAGGGTGTGTGACGCTTACGCTAACAGCACCCTACAAGAACAAATTATTTAAAAGTTTCTAAAAAATCGGTATCTAAAGACCAACTTTCATCTAGAAATTCCATATTTTGATTATAAATTAGAGTTAGTTCACCTATCCTAACTTGATTATTATTTTCAGCTTGAAGAACAAATTTTAGTTGAATAAATCGTTTTTGCCGGTTCACTCCGATTGAACTAGTAACTAGCTCTGTTTCTAAGTTACGTGGTAAAACTATTTGCTCATAGTAATTATCTCTTTCATCCCAGTAACCACGCACTTTATAATCGCACAACTCCAAGTGTTCTTTAATTAATCCATTGGGATGTATGTTTTTTAAAACTTCCGTAAAATCATGCCAAACTTGGTGATTTTTTAACTCTATAAAAGTCATATATTTGAATTAATGTTCTGTTAATAATTGAATTTTTGAGTTAGTTGGTAAGTAAATTATACCTTGATAAGATGGTGCCGTACTCTTCTATTAACAGCACCCTACAAAAAACAAATTAAATAATTGATTTAGAATATTATTAATACTGTACACATAAGATTCTCAGTCCATTTTAAAGCACCCTTTTACTCCCAACTATAGTTAGATAATTTACCCAAAAATAACACCGCTCCGACAATATTTACTGCTAAGCTTAAACTATCATTTAATGAGTCACCTAAACGTAGTTTTCTTTTTTTATCAGTAGTAGATATAGCTTGTTCATTGCTTTCTGGTTTATCTTCACTATTGAATGGTGTATTTAAACTATCTTCTTCCGGCAATATTTCTAATTTAACTTCGCGATTGCCTGGATTATCTGGTGGTAATTCAAATTCGTTTATGTGGGATAAAATATGATTATGGCTATCTAATATCTGATTAACTAACAAATTTGATAAAACCTGGGATTTTTGATTAATAGCTTGATTTATTTCGTGATTAATTAAATTTGAATTTGTATTTATCGCTGAATTTAATTCTTCTTCCTGGTTGAACTGACTAAGTTTTGTATCTTCCATTCCTCGTAATTCTATTTCAAATTGTAAAGGGACTTTTAAAATCAAAGATACAAACATCTTATTGCCTTCTAATTGATAATTTGATTCTGGGATGGTAGACATAATAATTATTCCTTGATTTTGAACGATTAATTCTATAGATTTGATGGAAATAATTCACACTATCCTGATTTTTGATAGTGTGAATATTGAGCCAAGAACAATCTAGGAAGAAACGACAAACAATTTACTATTTAATTTCTACTGATTGCATGACATTTTCGTTGTGTGAACTATTATTTTCACAGCCATATTGGGGATAGCACGTAGGTGCTTTGGCTCTGACTCCCGGTTCTAATAGCAAGTCTGGCTCAATCACAACAGGTAATATCTGCTTAGCAATAGGTACTGGATTGATGTAAACCGTCGTATTGATCGTAATGGGAACATTCAATTTAACCGGAATGGTGAACTCGCATTCACAGTAGTTTTGATTGGGATGATTTTGTGTGTAAGTCATGGTTTTTGTACTCCAAAATGGTAATTAATTAGTTGTGGGATGTTATTATCTATTAGTTGCATGGCAAGGCTTCTTGGCTTTGATATGGTAGTTGTGGCTGATGCTCAAATTGGGGATAGCACGCAGGTGCTTTGGCTCTGACTCCGGGTTCTAATAGCAAGTCTGGCTCAATTACAACAGGCAATATCTGCTTAGCAATAGGTACTGGATTGATGTAAACCGTCGTATTGATCGTAATGGGAACATTTAATTTAACCGGAATGGTGAACTCGCATTCACAGTAGTTTTGATTAGCATGATTTTGTGTGTAAGTCATAGTTTTTGTACTCCGAAATGGTAATTAATTAGTTGCTGTAATTAGAAGTTGTGGTCTGTTCAACCCTTTCTGATTAGTTATAGAATTTGAAAGAATCAACTTATGCAGTTATAAATAAGGATATGAATTAGTTGATGTTGAATACGGTGATGGTATCTGGTTTGGAACTGTTGAAAAAACCGTCGAAGTTGATACGTGTAGCTACGACAACTTTTTCAATGTATTTACCGAAAATAATGGGTTTAAAGCCCCGTCTACTTCGGCAAGCTGAGTGCGTCGCTTATTTCGCATTAAATTTTCGTCAAAAGCTTTTTAATATAAGTTAATGAATCTTGAGAAATTTTAGACTGTGTATTGAGCCAGTTATCAGCTTGGTTTGTACCTTTTTGAGATGCGATAATTAAAGCTTTCCAAGCTTGTACTTCCGAACGATTGGGATTTACTTGTAATGCTGCATCAATACGATTTTCTAACCTTCCTGTATCGACTTTGAGTAAATTTTTGATTTCTGCGGTGTTTTGCGGTGATGCTTCAAATATTTTTAAAGCTTCTCCCCATCTGCCATCAATTAAGTAAGCTAATACTTGTTGAGAAGGACTTGCCCAACTGGTATCGGC
>JBHJOU010000294.1:0-2739 GCA_050329355.1 Rivularia sp. (in: cyanobacteria) | reverse complement strand
TAATAATACTTAAACTCTGCACTAATCGCGGTTAAATCTTCATCAAAAGTAGCATCCGAACAATAATGCATCCCAAAAGCATCGCAGGTAAAGAGAATTTGGGTTTTATGATCGTAAGTAAAAATTGTATCGGGCCAGTGTAAATTAGGAGCAATCACAAATTCAAGCTCGTGTCCATTACCTAAATCAAGGCGATCGCCATTCTTAACAATTTGATTTTTAAAAGGTTGGTGTACCAGATTTTCCAAAAATTGAATCGCAACCTTTGAACCAACAACGGTAACTTCGGGTACCAACTGTAAGAAATCTTTAACTAAACCGCTGTGATCGGGTTCAGTATGACTAATAATTAAATAATCGATTTCCGCTGGATTAATCAGTCCGTTCAAAGTATCAAAGTACAACTTGCGGAACTTTTCGTGAGAAGTGTCAACTAAAGCAGTTTTTTCACCACGAATGATAAATGAGTTATAAGTAGTGCCATTTTCCAAACCAAACTCAATATCAAATCTATCTCGATCCCAATCCAGAGAGCGAATTGCCGTAGTATCAGCAGCAATTTCAGCAATCTGCATGGTGAGCTTTTTCTCAGTTTTTTCGGTAACTGCTACCATAATTCATCTCCTTAATAGCTTTTTAATAACTGAGTATTTATGCGTCTATTTATATTGTGACACGAGTTATTTGTAAATTTTTATTAATATATCTATAGGTTGAGTTAAAAAAAATTAATCATGTTGAGCATTTTTGGGCATTGTTTAATTTTCTCAGCGTACCTCCGCGTTAACCTCCGCGCACCTTTGCGTTAAAAAAATGTTATCTAATCCTCCAAAAATCTGGTTAGCATTAACAATCGGTAACTCCCGCTTACACTGGGGCTTATTCAAACAACAAACTCTTACAAAAGCCTGGGATACTAATTATTTAACAGAATCAGAAATTAGAAGCTTAGCCGAAAACAAAACTTTAGAACAAATACTTTTCCATCCCCCCATCTCCCCCTCTCCCCCTCTCTTCATCGCTTCCGTAGTTCCCCAACAAACAGAACTTTGGCGAAATTATCCCAAGGCTAACTTTATTAACCTAGAACAAATACCATTAAATAACTTATATCCCACATTAGGAATCGATCGCGCTTTAGCATTACTTGGTGCAGGTGAAACTTGGACTTTTCCCATATTAGTAATTGATGCGGGAACAGCACTTACTTTTACAGGTGCTGATAGTCACCGTAATTTAATCGGTGGCGCAATTTTACCAGGATTGGGTTTACAACTTTCCACTCTTACCCAAAAAACCGGACAATTACCAAAAGTCGAATTATCACAACAGCTTCCCCAACGGTATGCTCAGAGTACAACCGAAGCAATTCAAAGCGGAATTATTTACACCTTACTAGCAGGAATCAAAGACTTTATTGCAGCGTGGTTACAAGATTATCCCGAAAGTAAGATAGTAATTACAGGTGGCGATCGCAATCTATTATTTACTTATTTAAAATCTCAATTTCCCGAAATTGCAGCCGGAATAATTGTCGAACAGCATTTAATTTTGTGGGGAATACAAAAAACATTAATGTATTCTTCCCACAAATTTGATACAGACAGAACATAAATTTCAAATATTCAAGCAGTCTTGTATAATTTACGTTTAAAGAATAAACCCGCACTCACAATTCCCACAGCAAACAAACTTAAGCTAGAATTTCCTTCAGAAACCGAAGCAGTTCTAGAGATAATATTAGAACTTGTAAAAATATCGCGAGTAACTTCTAAACTTTGGGTTTCGGGATTGATATCAAAGAATTCAACTCTTTCTATAGAATAAGAATTCAAATTATCCGAAAGTTTGGGAAGCTCAGTTACATCACCCTTATAAAATATCGGCACAGTTATCGAGCAAGTAAATACTCCTTCCGAACATCCCGATGGATACACAACACCGCTAAGAGTTGTTCCTGGCGGAAATTGGGGGCCACCTGGAGGTGGAGTTACCGAAGAATCAGCAGGAGGTGGAGTCGGATTAGTAAGAATTTGATAGTCAGCAGTTTCACCACTAAAATTCAAACCTCGTTGAGAATCGGATAAATTGTAGTCAGAAACAGCATTACTATACAAAGTTCCCGAACCAAATCCAAAATCTGCTGGTACATCAGAAGCTTGAGCATCTGTATCCAAAGTAAAAGAACCACGTACACCATTTTCGGATTCAAAGCTAAAGTCTAATAAAGCTGCTTTTGCTGGTGTAATATTTCCAGTTCCTAAACCTAAAGATACTACTCCACCAACAGCTATCATTAATCGTTTAATTTGCATACATCTAAATCAATAAAAAATCAGAACAGTCATTTTACTTGCATCAAATAAGATGTTCGTAAAACTGAATCGTGGAATGAATTGAGACGCTCATAGTATCGCGTCTCTATAATACAAACCCAACAATCAATTAATATTATTTAGATAATCATATATCAATCATCCAAACAATAATATTTTTGTTGTTTTATTTGATTTTTCTTTAGAACAATTTATGAATTATTATTTTATAGTATCTAAAATATTCAGTTTTTTTAACCAATTAAAACTTCTCAAAAATATAATCAAAAATAATAGAGTTAAAAGTAGTATTTTATTTCTAACCCTTAATTACTAACTCCTAACTCCTAACTCCTAACTCCTAACTCCTAACTCCTAACTCCTAACTCCTAACTCCTAACTCCTAACTCCTAACTCCTAACTC
>JBHJOU010000024.1:0-2107 GCA_050329355.1 Rivularia sp. (in: cyanobacteria) | reverse complement strand
TTAGAAATTGAAGACGAAGGAACAGATTTAGAACCAGAACAGTTACAGTTACTCGCAAGTTTTTATTACGAAGAACAAGAATACGCAATTTATACACCATTAGATCCATTGCTATTTTTTGCTCGGATATCTTCAGAAGGAAAACCGCAGTTGCTTTCACCCGAAGAGTTTCGCGAATTCCAACCATTCTTAGAAGAGCATCTTTTTAATGAGGTTGATTAAGAATTATGCAAATTTTTGTTGTTAATTGAATCAATGTAGAGACGTAGCACTGCTACGTTTTTTTAATGCGTAAAATTTGTGTAAAGATATTTTGATTTATCCTCCATTCAGTGATGTTGGGTTACGACAGGAAAAGATATATAGCAAATTTCAGTTAAGTCCAATACACTAAAACCTCACCCCCTTCCCCTCTCCTTGTTAAGGAGAGGGGTTAAGAGGGCGGGGTGAGGTAAAATTTGTATTTCACCCAAGTGAAAATCGGTATATTTTCATTAAAATTTAAATCTATCTTCCTGTCTAACCCAACCTACAGTTAAATTAACTCCTAACTCCGGTGGTACTAATTCCGAAAAGCATTGGGCAATTCTTTGAGCGGCACCGGGTTTACCCATACGTTGCTCGCCATTTTTGGCAATTGCATACAATCGATCGGGATTCGCAAATAGGCTTTTAAATTCTGAGGCTACATCACCGGGTTTTTCCACTAAAATTACCGAGCAACCTAAAAGGCGACTTTGAGCTTCAGCGAAAGCTGGGGTAAATTGGGGCCCTTCTCCTGGTATAATCATTGCTGGTTTTCCCAAACCGACAAATTGTTCTGTTGCTGTTCCAGCCATTGCGATCGCAAAGTCTCCTAAATGCAAGCAGTCGTTATAGTTACTTTGGGTAAAAATTATGTATGCATTTTTTTGTTTGAATGTCAATGCTTGATGATCAGGAATCTGAATTGGAGATTGTTGATTTGGTATGGCACTCCAGCCTTGATTTTTAATGGTTTCAGCTAAAATATTACAGTCCAAACCGGGAGCAATACCCGCTAAGAATAGGACATTACCGTTGGTATGTCCGACAAAATCTGGTTCGCGGAACATCGCTATTAATGCCGAAACTGCAATTGTAATTTTTTCCCAATTAGCGTAGGCTTCTGGAGTGCGGGAACCAGGTAAAAGGGTAATTACTAAAGGACGCTCTATTTCTTGTCTGCGAGTATCGGTACTATAAAACTTTTGTAATGGGAAGCTGGGATTTAAACCATCCATCATGGGATTCCCTAAATCAAAAGCCGGGATTTTCCACTGTTTTAATATTTTTGTTGTTAAAGAATCTCTAGGAAATACAGCTTTACAGCGTCTGCGACTCATTAACCAGCGTTCCCAAGGTAAGTAAACTGAACCACTCCAACCTTCCCAACGAGCGGCTTGAGTATCTCGTTTCAACCAGCCAGTTTCATCCCGGAGATAATATTCCGATTTTGCTGTACCGACAAAAGCGTATTCACAACCACTCAACCAAGCGAATAATAGCGGTACGATATCTCCCACAGCCAAAATTTTTACTGAATAGCCGGATTTTTTCTGAGTTTTTACCCAGCGACGTACAGCTTTAAATTGATTGAGAGTTAATTGGAGTAAACCACTCCGTACATCCCCGGCTAACTGCCGTCCGTCCATGTAAATAAAACCACCACTAGGCATGGAACGTACTGAACCAATCATGGGAATATTTAACTTTTGGTAAGCACGCCCAACACCTACTAAAGGTAAAGCGAAGATTTCCGGAAATAAGGGTTGCTGTTGCAATTCTTGTAAAATGCGAATCGCGATCGCATCTTCTCCATGTCCGTTACTTAATACCAATAATCGTGAAGTAGCAGGATTAGCTTGTATTTTTTCTGTAAAGGGAAGGGGTGATAATTCACTCATGAGAAACAAATATTTTTAATTAACTGTCTCAAAAAGCAAGAGGGATATATATAAAGTTATAAATAAACCGAAAAAGCCGGAAGTTAGTAGTATCCCCGAAGACGAAACTGATAATCAAAACTCATTATCAAAATACAAGCTAACTTTCAGTGATTCAGGCTAAATATTATGCGAGTTTCTTC
>JBHJOU010000077.1:0-4676 GCA_050329355.1 Rivularia sp. (in: cyanobacteria) | reverse complement strand
CAATTTGGGGCTAAGGTTTCAGGTTTATTAATGGATGTTGTTCGCGGTTTACCTTCTGATATCGGATTTTTGATCAGTAAGGGAGGTATCACCTCTAACGATGTTTTAAGTACTGGTCTTGCTTTAAAAACCGCACGTTTACTCGGTCAAGTTCACAAAGGTGTTTCTATGGTAAGAACTCCAGAAAATCATCCTCAGTTTCCTAATTTACCAGTGGTACTATTCCCTGGCAATGTTGGCGATCGCGATGCTGTCTTCACTGTTTATCAAAGACTAAGTAAAAATATTCGCCTCGGGTTTAACAATTTGAGGTTTTAATTGCAATTGTCGATGTTAAAGGTCTAAAAATTGTTTGATAATTGCTTGATGTTCGTGTTTTGGCTGGTGTTGCATGACTATTGATTCAGCTATTCCAGATTTTAATTCTAATGATGATGTTTCCCAGACAGATTCCCAAGTTACTCAGGAGGAAACTGAAGAATCTACAGTGACAGAAGTGACTTTTATTTCCAGTGTCAATAATGTCTATGTTTCTTCGGAACCAGTTTCCCAGCAAACTAGTGATGAAGAAAATTCTACAGTTAATCCCGAACAAGAATTTGTCTGGGATCAAACGAATGTTGAAGATACTTCTCATCAAACAAACAACAATGAATCAGTTTCTCCTCAAATAGAGGTAGAAGAAAATTCTGCTGTTGAACAACAAATTCATAATTTAGATGATCAGCTTAGAAGCATTGATATTCCCTTACTAGAAAATGCAGTTGTAGCTAATCAAAAAATTCAAGTAGAAATCAGGAATGCAAAAGATAAATTAGTATTAATTCTACCAACCATATCGGAAGCTTCCATATCCGAGTACACTTGGTCTGAAATTTGGCAGCAAATGAAACTGCGGCTTTTAGCACAGCAACGCTTTTTTAATTCTAAGATAAACGTACATTTGGTAGCCCATGACCGCTTACTTGATAGCAGACAACTGCAAGATATTGCCGAAACCTTGAGCGAAATGTCCTTACAACTCAAATCGGTGGGTACCAGTCGCAGACAAACTGCGATCGCGGCTGCGGGTGCAGGTTATTCTGTAGAACAATTGCAGCCAAAAACCGCTTTTAACTTTGAATCAAAAGCTGCTACATTGCCTCCAGCAGAACCACTCTACCTGGAAACAACAGTACGTTCCGGTGTGGAAATTCGCCATAGAGGTAGTGTAATTATCTTGGGAGATGTAAATCCAGGTGGTATTGTAGTCGCAGATGGCGATATTTTAATTTGGGGTCGCTTACGGGGAATTGCTCACGCGGGCGCTCAAGGTAACAGCGAATGCACAATTATGGCTTTACAAATGGAACCAACTCAATTAAGAATTGCCGATGCTTTGGCTAGAGCTCCAGAGAAAACGCCTACGCAAATTTACGCTGAGGTTGCGTATATAAGCACACAGGGAATCCGCATCACCAAAGCCAATGATTTTTCTAGACTTCAATTAGCGAGGTTGAATCAACAGCAAAATTAGATACTTCAATAATCAAATAATTAAATAATTTACTCAATAATCTGCAATCTGCTCTATGAAAAAATAGATTTGACCAAAAGCACCTTACTCAATAATCAACTGCACCCCCTGGGTGAAAACTAATTAAACATTGTGTATTTTTTAATGCCATCACCAGCGCATTCGTAATCATGACTCGAATTGTTGTCATTACCTCCGGAAAAGGAGGAGTTGGTAAAACAACCACTACAGCCAATCTGGGCATGGCTTTAGCCAAAATCGGTCGTCAAGTAGCCTTAGTTGATGCGGATTTCGGTCTGCGAAATTTAGATTTGTTGTTAGGACTAGAAAACCGCATTGTTTATACTGCGGTGGAAGTTTTGGCAAGAGAATGTCGTTTAGAACAAGCTTTAGTCAAAGATAAACGGCAACCCAACTTAGTACTGCTACCTGCTGCCCAAAATCGTACCAAAGAAGCAGTCACCCCCGATCAAATGAAATTGCTGGTAAATGCTTTAGCACAAAAATACCAGTATATTATTATTGACTGTCCTGCCGGAATTGAAATGGGGTTTAAAAATGCGATCGCCCCCGCAAACGAAGCTTTAATTGTTACAACTCCCGAAATAGCAGCCGTCCGTGATGCTGACCGGGTAGTAGGGTTATTAGAAGCACAGGGGGTAAAGAAAATTCACTTAATAATTAACCGGATTAAGCCAGCAATGGTTCGGTTAAATGATATGATGTCAGTGCAAGATGTTCAAGAACTTCTAGCAGTTCCCTTAATCGGGGTAATTCCCGACGACGAACGAGTAATTGTTTCTACCAATCGTGGCGAACCTCTGGTTTTATCAGAAAATCCTTCTTTGGCAGCCACAGCGTACAGTAATATTGCTCGTAGATTGGAAGGGGAAACGGTAGATTTTCTTGATTTTGACTCGTCCCAGGACAACCTATTTTCCCGCCTCCGAAGGTTATTGTGGACAAAAATTATTTAACCAAATCCAGTATGCGCTCATACAGCTGCAATGATTCTTGAACTTTTGGAACGACTTTTTTTTCGCAGTCACGATAACAGTCGTAATGATGTTAAACGTCGGTTGCAATTAGTTATTGCTCACGATAGGGCTGACTTAAGCCCTCAAATGATCGAAAAAATGCGGCAAGAAATTCTCGAAATTGTTTGTCGCTACGTGGAAATTGAAGCTGATGGCTTGGAATTTTCTTTGGAAAGTAACCAACGTACAACAGCTTTGATTGCTAATGTACCTATCCGCAGAGTCAAAGGTTCTGCTTTGGAAACCGAAATGACTGAAAAAACTGAAGAAAAAACTGAGTAAATAACTAGGTAAATAACTAGGTAAATAAATATAACTATAAGTTCGATGGAACAAGTAGAGCAATCGTCAGAAGTCGGGTTTTAATAAAATTTATAAGTGTGTTAGACATACTTATTATAAAAACCCGACTTCTTGCGGTAGTTATGACAATAATAAATTTCTATACCCAATGCCCTTTAGTCTTAAAATCAAAAAAATCACATAAAACCAATGAAAAATCCCGTTTTAACTTGAATTAAAACGGGATTACATTAATTATTCTCAAGCTGATACCAATTTGAACCAGGATTGCGACAGATGGAATCTTTCCAAGCTTATCTAGGAGGTTTTTTAGAATCCAAAATTTAAAATCTAAAATCCAAAATGGTATTATTTACTTATTGATAAGCTACTTGTGGTCCAGCCCAAACGTCAGTAGCCTTTCTACCAAAATTGGTAGGTTGGTCTAACTCTGGTGTTGCAACAGTTTTACCATCATTGGCAACTGTAATTGTAGGCCAGGTTTCTTGACCCATTTCACCAGCTTGGAATACCACATTATCAGGGGTATTTTTACTCCAACCTAATAAAATAGCAATGTCATACTGATGATTCTTTTGAGAAGGAACAACTGTATTAGCTTGATTCTTCTGACGGTTCCAAATTAGTGCTTCGTCTGTAGCGTGAGCAGTATTGAATAAACCTTCAAACTTACGTGCTAAGAAACGTTCACCATTTTCTGACCAGCCAACAGGAACCAATACACCGATTTTTCCAGGAAGATAAGCTTTTCCTTCGCTGTGCATTTTCTTTCCTTCAAGTAAAGGATCTACTAAAGCAGAAGTAGATGATACAACCTTCAACTGATTAGTTCGTCTGTCCTCCACAAATAAAACGCTGCTAACACGGCTTTCGTGCATTTGTGGTTTAACTTCCAGACTCACACGACTGTAAATAGAATAACGACCATCCGGAGAAATTACGGGTAAGCTACGGTAGTGACGTACTCCCGAACCAGTAGTAGTACTTACCGATTCTTGAGTAGCTGTAATCCATTTCCAAGGTATTGGATGAGGACTTCCGATTGGATCTTCGTGCGATAGTTCTGATTCCTGTGGCTCTTCACTGACAGGTGCATCCGTAGGCTGAGGAATCAAATTTCTTCTCAAAGCTATGACTTTACTAGCTTTAAGTGAACTATTTTCTGAAGATTGAGTTTTTACAGCTTTTAAACGCTGTGCTAACTTCATTTCACTACGAGACAGCTTCCCTGTGACTACTGGAGAACTAACAGCAGGTGGTGCAAGTTCAACTTCTATGAATGGATCTTGCTCAAGGGAAGAAGAATTATTAGAAGATGCTGCTTCTTCTCCAGTTAAAGTCTCTATAGTCAAAGACTCTAACTCTACTGTATTCGGATGTATTATTTTTGGCTGGATGACCGCAGCCATTCTTACTGTCTCCGAATCGACTTCCGGTGTCAAAGTTTTGACAGCTTCTGGTTGCGATAATTTGTATTCGCTAGCAATCGGAACCGAGATGTACACCGACGATTCCAATTCTGGGTTTTCGGTGGCAACTTTGGTTAATTGTGATTGTTTTGCTGAGCTAGAATGTCCGGATGCTCCTACTAAAGGCGCAATCAGTATTACGACTAATACGTACTTGAGGAATGGTTGCACGCGGAACCATCCCGACAGTAAAAGATGTTTCAGCATTTGTTGGTTGATTCTCTAGAGGGCGGTTGCTATAGGAAGAGCAATGCCTCACGGCAATGGGGCAGGCTATCTTTTATATGTATAACAGGGAACTAACAATTTCGCGAGATGCTCTTCTATAATTTCGCATAGTTTAGCAAAAAT
>JBHJOU010000612.1:0-2275 GCA_050329355.1 Rivularia sp. (in: cyanobacteria) | reverse complement strand
ACCAGTGGTGGAAGTATTGAAGTTGGTAATAGCCGCATCTACAGAAGCAGTGGAGAGCAATATACTATTGTTTATGCTGGTGAAGATGGTGTTGTTAATGATGGAGATGACCAGTTAGTTGTTGATTACCTCCGTGCGGGAACAATTAACGTGGTTGATGTTTACCTGGGTGATGAAAAGAAAGGTCAAATAATAGGACTGTTAGGAAATTTAAATGACAACCGTGATGATGATATTGCATTACGCGATGGCACTATTTTATCTCGTCCTTTAGAATTTGATCGCTTGTATGGTGATTATCGGGATGATTATCACATCAAAGATATTTCTGAATCTTTATTCACTTATGAAGAAGGTCAAAACCCCGATACCTTTTATAATCCTAATTTTCCGAAAGTCCTTTTTTCCTACAAAAACCTCAGTCCAGAATTAAAAGCGAAGGGAGATGCAGCAGCCTTAAAAGCAGGATACACACCAGGAACTTTTGAATTTGAATCAGCAGCTTTTGATTTTGCCGTAACTGGAGATCCAGGTTTCCTAGAAGGAAGAGAAACAGACCCAGAAGTTACCGAACCTTTAACAATTGTTAATACAGTTAATCAACCACCAACCATCACCAGTAATCCTAACTTTTCAGTCCCAGAAAATACCACAACCGTCGGCATAATTACAGCAGAAGATGCCGATGGTAATAATCTCAGCTTCAGTATTAGTAATGGGGCTGATCGAGCATTATTTACTATTGATTCCAACAGTGGTGAATTAACTTTTAACAATGCTCCTGACTTTGAAACCGCTGCTGATACTGATGCTGATAACAATTACCAAGTTCAGGTTTCTGTAACAGACGGAAGTGAAATTGTAACCCAAGACCTGACTGTTAGCGTTACTGATGTTGATGAAGCAAACAATGAAGCTCCTACTATTGATGATGCAACTTTTACTGTAGATGAGAACAGTGCTTCTGGGACACAAGTAGGCATTATTAACGCCACAGACCCCGAAAATGAAGCTTTAACTTTTGCGATCGCTTCTGGAAACCTTGACCCAGATAACGATAATAACCTAGCTTTTGCTATCGACTCCTTAACTGGAGCAATTACCGTTAATGACAGCGATGACCTTGATTTTAAAACTAACCCCAGCTTTAATTTAGAGGTTACAGTCACAGACCCAGGTAACTTAAGCGCTACTGCGGACATCACAATTAATCTTGCAGATCAACCTTTGACTCAAATTGACACTTCTCAAAGTCAAAACGGAATATTTACTTTAAATGGGGGAGACTCCACCAACGTCAAATTTACTTTAACTAACAATGACACCGAAAAAGTAAATGAGGTTGGTGTATTTCTTGTAGACGATGAAAACGGTAATATTAATGGTAATGCTCCTGGTTCCGACGGTTATCTCCAAGCAGCTTTAGAAAAAGCGCAAGTAATCTTTTCGGCAATTTCTAACCGTCCGAGTGGATTTAACTTAGGAGATATTGAGCGAGTAATTGAAGTTGATGGGGATGCACGTTTAGGCTTCTACCTAATATCTAACGGTACAACCGATACAGCACTTGCTCAGTTAGAAAAAACTGGAACAACAAGCTTACCCGTTTTCTTCTCCGATTCTTCTAACCTGCAAGTATCTGACCTCAGTGGAGAAGGCTTTAAATTAAACTGGTCAGATACAATAGGTAATAGTGACTTCACGGATATGGAGTTAAGCGTACAACTAACTCAAGAAGCTCCTGCTCCCTTCACTAGATTACAAGGAGAAGCACAGAAAGAACTAATTGATTTGCGCGATGTCACAGGTCAAGTATCAGTGAGTGCCGAAGTATACCGAGAAGCAGCTTTTGATAACTTGATTGGTTTCTACCAAGTTGTTGATAGCAACGGTGGTATTGATACAAACGGTGATGGTATAGCAGACTTCAATCCTGGTGATACTGGATATGAAGAAGCTGCCTTGACAAACCGTGTCACAGGTTTAGACTTGCTCCAAACTGATAATCAGCAAACAACAACCTTTGATGGAATCTTAGAAGGTGGAAATATTTTCGCTTCCTTCATGGTTGTAGATGGAACTATCAATGAAGCAATCAATAACAATGCAGAAGTTTACTTCTCATTCTTAGGAGCAAACAGCGATGGAGTTGACCACATTCGCTTGCTCGGTGACAATACCTTCGGTTTTGAGGATTTAGCTGGAGGTGGTGACTTTGACTATAACGATATGATTGTCAAAGTTAATTTTGCCACTGTCTAAAGGTTGAAGAAAT